>JAISKN010000316.1 GCA_031260925.1 Prevotellaceae bacterium
ATATTCGATTGAAACATTTTTTGAGAGAATGGTGATGCCGCGCTCGCGTTCCAAATCGTTGTTGTCGAGTATTAGTTCGCCCGTTTGCTGATTGTCGCGGAAAAGTTTGCCCGCAAGCAACATTTTATCAACGAGGGTAGTTTTGCCGTGGTCGACGTGGGCAATGATAGCGATATTTCTGATTTTCTGCATAAGAATTAGTAGTGAGTATTTGAGTATCAAGTAGTGAGTATTGAGTATCAAGTAATGACTTTCTTTCTTGATACTTGATACTTTTTACCTAATACTTTTTTTACCTGATACTTTTAATAAATTTTTACCTTAAAAAAACGTGCGCAAAGGTACGCATTTTTAATGAATAATTAACAATTAGTAATGAATAATTTTGTGGAGTAACTAAAAAAACAGGTGTCATTCCCGCACAGGGGGAATCCCATTGGTACATTGTAGTAAGGAGATTCCCGCCTGCGCGGGAATGACAGGTTTCTTTATTTTATATTCTGTTTATTTTATATGTGTTTCTATTATCTTGATAATTTTTTAAAACTAATAGCGCCTCAAAAAAAATTTTAACCAAAATTTTTGTACTTTTGCGCCTGTGAAAAACTTTTCATATTTCATAGCAAAACGTTTCAGTTATTCCAACGAGGGCAAACGCTCGGCGATGCGCCCAGGAATAAAAATCGCAACTTTCGGCATTGCAGTAGGTTTGGCGGTGATGATTGCCGCATTTTCGGTGGTGGCAGGCTTTAAAAACGAAGTCAGCAATCAGATTGTCGGTTTCGGGGCGCATATTCAAATTTCGTCTTTCGATGTCGGAACTTCGTTTGAAAAGCAGCCGATAACATTTTCCGAAAGCACATTGCAACAAATTTCTGCAATAAAAAACGTTAAAAAAACCGAAAAAGTTATCACCAAACCGTCAATTATCAAAACCGAAAACGAGTTTCAGGGTGTAGTTTTTAAAGGCATTGACGGAAATTTTAACTGGAGTTTTTTCAAAAAAAACCTTGTCGAAGGTGAAATTATTGATTATAAAAATTCGGATAATAAAAATAAAGTGCTGATTTCAAAAAGTCTTGCAGACGCATTAAATCTGCAAGTTGGCGATAAATTCAACTCCTATTTTTTTCAACAGCAGGTGCGGGTGCGCAGGTTTGAAATTGCGGGAATTTACTCCACAACCTATTCCGAGTTTGACAAAATATTTGTGATTTGCAACATTGAGCCGCTGCAAATTCTCAATGAATGGGACAGCACGCAGTTTTCCACGCTCGAAATTATGCTGACCGATTTTTCGCGACTTGACAAGGCGCACAAAGATATTAACGCGCTTGTCGGCAACCGTTTTAGCGATGATGGCTTGCTTTATAACACTCTAACAATCAAGCAGTTGTACCCACAAATTTTCACTTGGCTCGATATGCTTGATATGAACGCAATAATAATCCTTGTGTTAATGCTGATTGTGGCGGGGTTTAATATGATTTCGGGTTTGCTGATTTTGATTTTGGAACGGACACAGACAATCGGCATTTTCAAAGCGTTAGGAATGAAAAACTCAGGCATAAGCAAAATTTTTCTTATTCACGCCCTGTTTTTTGTTGCAAAAGGAATGTTTTGGGGCAATATTTTCGGCGTTGGAATAATACTTGTGCAGCATTTCACGCACATAATTCGCTTGAATGCAGAGTTTTACTACGTCAATTTTGTGCCTGTTTCGCTCAATATTTCCGTTTGGCTGCTGCTGAATATCGGCGTGTTTTTGTCGTCAATATTGATACTGATTTTGCCCTCGCATATTATAACAAAAATTTCACCCGCCAAAGCAATAAAATTTGAATAAAATTAAAAGCAGTCCACAGATTACACAAATTCACGCAGATTTTAATTACTAATTACCTGATTATTAGAGATAAACTATTTGTGTAAATTTGTGTAATCTGTGGACAAAACACTTTTTAGATATCTCGTGTAACAAAAAATTCATAATTTATAATTCATAATTCATAATTTTTTCGTACCTTTGCAGCGATTTAAAAATTTATTATTCAAACTCAAAATTACTCAAATTATGAAAATTAAAATAGGAACAAATGCAGGTCTTGTTTGGGAAAAACTTTCTGAACTTGGTGGAAATGCCGATTTAAAGGCAATAAAAAAAGCGACCAAACTCGCCGAAAAAGATTTATATGCCGCGCTCGGCTGGCTTGCGCGCGAAGACAAAGTCGTTTTCAAAGATAACAACGGCGAAACTTTTGTCGGATTGGCTTGATAATGTAAAATTAAAAATGTAGAATGCAGGGAAAACTTACATTCTACTTTTTTTATTTTACCGCTAAAAACACCCAACGCGATGCGTTTGGCTGAAAGCCAAACATATTTTAGCCCAATGCAACGCATTGGGTAATTGATAACACCAACCATTTGCGCCCTGAAAGGGCAACATAACTTTTTATGCCGTTCCATTTAACACCCAACGCGCCGCTGCGCTTTGCGATTGGGCTAAATTCCCCCCAAGGCGTTGCCATTGGGCTAAAATATATTTGCCTTTCAGGCAACAGTGCGAACTTGCAATGTCGGTACAACCTTTTGGCTGAAAGCCAAATAGATTTCAGCCCAATGCGTTGCGTTGGGTAGTTTAATGCCCAATGCAACGCATTGGGTAATAAATTCCACCCACCATTTGCGCCCTGAAAGGGCAGCATAATTTTTTTATGCCGTTCAATTTAATGCCCAACGCGCCGCTGCGCTTTGCGATTGGGCTAAATTCCCCCCAAGGCGTTGCCATTGGGCTAAAATATATTTGCCTTTCAGGCAACAGCCCGAACTTGCAATGTCGGTACAACCTTTTGGCTGAAAGCCAAATAGATTTCAGCCCAATGCAACGCATTGGGTAATTGATGCCGCCCCCATTTGCGCCCTGAAAGGGCAACATAATTTTTTTTACGCCGTTCCATTTAATACCCAACGCGCCGCTGCGCTTTGCGATTGGGCTAAATTATTTTTTGGCTTTCAGCCAAAAAAAACAAGCCCTGCAAAATGTTTTTATTAGACTACTCCAACCTGAATACCAACTTATTCTGTTTAGAACATTCTTCTCTGAATTTGTCTTTTAACCAATTAAAATCGTCAGGCAATCCGTTTATTATTTCTAAACAATTATCAAATTGTCCTAAATTACGATATAATTCTGCAATCATAACTTGTTGTTCTGTATCATTTTTATCGAACAATTCTAACAAACGATTACAATTTTGTTGCCAAAAATGTTCGTCGGTTTCGTCTATAAACAAATCTTTCCCTTTGCGGACTCTATCATTAAATTTCCACCAAATCATTCTACGAATAACAGTTTCTTTATCAAGAAACATTTCCAATGCTCTATGCAAATCGTTTATATCTAAAAAATCAGCATAATCTGCATTTGCCCATTCTGGATTGCTCTTATTTTTGGAGGCGTCTTTGAATAAGAAAACAGGGAAATACGCGTCAACTTTTTTCAGGTCGCTTAACCAAAAAATTTCGTTGCATTTTTGGCATTTTGTCAAATTGGGATACTCAGGCAACATTCCTGCAATTTGCTTTGCATCGGAGTAAATTTGTGCGTGAAGAGTATTTCCGCTGATTAAACTTCCATTTTGTATAAACTCGCCACATTTCGGGCATTTGTAAATCAAATTTGGTCCTATTTGCATAATGTAATAACGATTTTCCCCACATCGTGAAAGGGAGAATATTTTGCAAAATTATAGAATATGTTTTATTCCTTCATTTTTTTAATTTTGCTTAATAAAATAAAGTTGTTTGTTTTTGCTTTTGTGGCAATAGTTTTTTTATTGTTTCGGTCATATTTTCCGAATCAATTCTAAATATAGTGCTATCTTCTTTGAGAAATTGTCTGTTGAGGTCGTACATTGGATTATTTGAATGTTTTGCTTCATTATAAATTAATGCCCTTTTAATTCCGTATTCTTTCGCATAACCCATTGCTAAACGCGCACCGCTATCAAGTTTTTGACCACTTAACTCTTTATGAATATAACCTGAATTTTGTGCATAGCTTGCAGCCAAAACAATAGCATCACAAAATAATGCTTGTAATCTATCACGCTCTTTGTAACGACTGCTTAATTCCATTGTCGTCTTAAAGTTTTCGTAATATTCTGTTACAAGAAGTCCGCCCTCTTCTACAATTTCAAATGCTAAATTTTTATTTCTTGCAGGTAAAATGCAGTTCAGTGGACTTGGCAAAATGGCGATTGTTTTTCCTCCTTTTTCCAAAGCGGTTTTGTGTGCAATTGAATCACAGCCAAACGCTAAACCACTGACGATTGTAGCACCGTGTTTGAGAATTTCAGCAGTTACCATTTTTTCCGATATTTCTATTTTTTTGTCAGGATTAAGCAGCCCGATAATTGTAATATTCAGATTTGATTTATTCAACAAATCAATTTTACCCTTGTAAAACAGAGATACTGGTTGTTCGCTTTCTTTCACATTTCCACGATATTTAGGAAAATTTTTGTCGCCAATAGCCACTACGCCATCGCAACAATCTTCAAAAGCATTAAAGCGAATTATAAGTTGTTTTTTAGCAGATTCAAAATCATAGAGAGTAATATCTTTATTATCTTTTGTTGTCTTTAATAATGAAACAATCTTTTCAATCTTTTCATTACCTTTCAGATTTTTTACAATCCACGCTCTACCAATGCCTTTAAAAGTTATAGCAGTTAAAATATTTACTGCATTTTCTGTATATTCCATATTCTTATTTTTTTGCAAATTTAGTGATTATTTTCAAACTTCTATTATTGTACAATATTAATTGTCATTTCTATTGGGATTGTGTACTGTTTTCCCCACAGCATAAAAAATTACTGACTTTGCACCTTTATCGAGCAATGTTTTAATAGCATCTTCGTCAATATTTACTGATTTTGTGTATAAATCGTCAATCAACAAAATGTCCTTGCCTTTTACATTATCAGAAATTATACAAGTGTTTTTTGTAATGCCTGGGTATGGTAAATTGCCATTACCACCTTCGCCATTTCGGTCTAAATGCGTTGTCCTTGTGTCTGTGTGTCGAACAATATATGCTGTTCCGTTAGCAAAACCATTCAAATTGTTTACAACACTACTTACAATTTGTCGAAAAAACAACTGGTCTGCTCTATAATAATTTTCTTCCTTTGACCTTGGGATAACACAAACAGTAAGGGTTTCAAAATGAGAATTTGTCAAAATTTGTGGCAAATCAGTTTGTAATATTTCCGTAAATTGTTGTTTTACGAATGGCAAGCGTTGAGGAAATGGAGAAACATCGTTTTTGAGAGTCCAAATCATATTTTCAATACTACCTTCTATCTTCCACATACCACCACCGTTATAATCAGCGTGACAAAATGCATTAATAGATTTTGAAATAAATATTCCACGTTGCCGAGTACTTGTTGTTGGGTTTGTAAACCAACTGATTTCTGGTTGAATAATAAATTGTTTCATTTTTATAAATTTAAAGGATTAATATTTTGAATACCTGCTTTTTTTGCATCTGCAATTTCTTCTTCTTCGTTTTCAAATGCAATAACCCATTTTGGCGATATACCCAAACTCAAAATTGCATTCTGAAATTTGTTGATTTTTTCATTATTTTCTCTGAATTGTCTGAAAAAGAAGTAATTAAATTTATCTGTAAGTTTGTGATATGCCAATGTCGCCAATGCTCTGTCTCTACGGCAGTTTGTAACTAAAATAATTTTGTTTGTTATGGAGTATTGAAAAAGAAACTTCGCTATTTCCGCGTTTAATTTTGTTTCCTGCAAAAAATCGCTGTAATATTTTTCCTTTTCGTTGATAATTGCTGATAATTCTGTTTCTGTCAGATTAGGGAACAGCGTTTTTAGTACAGTACGGTTAAAACGCTTGTCTGAATTATAATCAATGTTGCAGTCGGATTTGGTTACAAATTCAACTGCTTTTTTGTAGGATAGAAAATTGGCATAGTCAGTATCAACAAGTGTTCCGTCTAAATCAAAAAACAGAACAGTGTCGTCTGATACGATGGCATCTAAATCTTTTAATTTCATTTTCATTTAAGAATTATGAGCGTAACTCTTAAACTCAAAGCAAAAAAAGCGTGAAACTGTTTTTTGTGCTTATTAACTGTTTGAGGTTCTACCAAAACCTTCGTGTTCTAATAAGTACGCAAACAGTCCACGCCTTGCAGCGTGAACCTTCACGTCTCATTCTCGAACACTTAAAATTGGTAGATTTCAAACAGTGAGAATAAAGAGCGTTAGCCCTATTTTACTATTTAATTATTAACATTTTATTTTGTCTTATATTTATATAATTTATTTTGTTTTGAGATTTGGTATAAAGACACAATTTTATATAAGCGACTTTCTAAAAAAACAATATTCTTTCAAAAAGCCGCTGCAAATATACAAAATTTTTCTAAAAAAATGCAATGTTTGCAAAAAATTATTTCAGTTTGTTTATTTCATCTTCTGTAAGTCCTGTGGCTTTAATAATATCGGCAATATTCAATTTCATTTGCATAAGTTGCTGAGCAATTTGCAATGCTTTTTGGGTTTCGCCTTTTTCAATGCCTTGTTCTATACCTTTTTCAATGCCCTCTTTTAGACCTTCTATAATTCCTTTTTCAATGCCCTCTTTAATGCCCTCTTTTAATCCTTCTTTAATGCCTACTTCAACTCCTTCTTTATAACCTTCTTCTTTACCTAAAAACATATTTGTTTCTATCACACTTCTTTGATAGCGTAGTGCCTCAATATGAGAATTGTATTCTTGTTGTTCGGATTTACTCATTTTATCGCGTTTCAAACGCTCACGCGCCTCTGGCAAACCCTGTGCTTTTGCGTTGTCCGATATATCGCCTGTTTTTAAAAATTCAATCCATTCATCAAGTGAGTTTTCGGCTACTTTATCAAATTCATCAACTCTCAAAACATAATATTCTGGAAAGATATTGCTTATTTCTGGTAACTTAAACTGTTTTCGCTGAGCATTGGAAAGTTGCAAAATATCATTATTGTGAATGCCTCGAAACTCGGTGCTACCGTGATAAACATAATCTTTGCCCTGTCCCAAATCGAAATAAATAATATTAATCGAATAA
>JAISKN010000074.1 GCA_031260925.1 Prevotellaceae bacterium
TCATAATAAAAAAATATTCGGCTCACAAAAGGACAGTTTTTTTTAAAAAAACAGGTAATTTTCCCCTATAAATTTTATTCCCGCCTACGGAAGGAATAATTCATTTTTATTGGTTTGTATGTATTTTTGAAAATTCATGTATCTTTCCCCTGTAAATTTTATTCCCGCCGTAGGCGGGAATAACTCATTTTTATTGGTTTGTGTGTATTTTGGAAAATTCATGTATCTTTGTGCATTGGTTATTTTTTATGTTTGGCAATGCAAAGGTAACCAAAAAAGGGCTGACTTCCATCTGTGGAAATCAGCCCTGATTTTTTGCCGCAGCTATAAAATGTTTAGCGGACAGTAATAAAAAAAATTACTCCTTCACAAATTTCGCCGCCCTATCCCCGATTCTCAGGAAATAAACGCCAGCAGGCAGGTGCGAAACGTTGATGGTTGCCGTGTCGTTTTGTAGAGACGTGGCATACCGCGTTTCTACAGCGCGACCGGAAATGTCGTAAATCTGCACGGTATTCAGGAGATTGCGGGTCAAGCCCGCAATGACGGACGATTGTTGGGGAGTGTTAGTCAAGCCCTCAATGACGATGTGATCTTTCGCGGGGTTGGGGTAAATTACAAGTGCATCTGTTTGAATGTCTTCAATACCTAAAACTGTTACAGCGTGGCATTCAGAAACTCCGGTGCAGCCGTTTAAGGTAATTTCTACGGCATAGTTACCGCTTGCAGAGGGAGTGAAGGTTTGTGCTGTGGCATCGGGTATCGGGGCATTGCCGTTATTGCAGTCAAGCCACTGGTAGGCTGCGCCTGTCTGGGATGCCGATAATGTTGTTTCTGCTACAGTTACCTCTGTATTGATTTGCGGACGAACGGTCAGGTTCAGTGTTATTATGCTGTCGCAACCGTTGGCAGTTTGTTCTGTACGGGTGTATATGCCTGTTGCATTTTCATTAAATCCGTTTAAAGTATAGGTTTCTCCATAACAAATCGCAGCATTTATTGTATCATAAACAGGCAATGTTTCATAATTTACAAAATTGCTCCAAATATTCTGTGTCTGATAAGACGACACGGAATGGCATGGAACAAAAAGTTTTGCAAGGTTAAATGTATTTGTTGTAAATGAACTGCCTAATTTCGGCGGAATAACCGCATAACTGATCAATGTGTCCATATCTTTATTAAACGCCAACTGCCCGATAGTATCAAGCGACGTGCCGAGAGTAACCTTTTTTAGATTATTATTGTTGGCAAATGCACCATAATCAATCATTGTTGTGCTGTTGGGAATTTCAACCGAAGAAAGATTGCAGCCCGTAAATGACATGTTTCCGATAAATTTATTCCCTTCAAGCAATGTCAATGAAGTTAAATTACTGCAATTATAAAAAACCATCATATCTATGCTGTCTGCGCCAATAACGGCAGATGCAAGGTTGCTGCACTGGTAAAATGTAAGATTTGGCAATTTTTGCAACTCTGTAATACTCACGCTTGTTAAATTTAGACAGCTTCGAAACACACCTGCACCCATCCAACTTACATTAGGAGGAATACTTATTGAAGCAAGCCCTGATTTCTGAAATGCCAAATCGCCAATACTGTCAACGGAATTAGGAATGATAATATTTGTCAGAGAAGAACATTGATAAAAAGTAAGAGAGCCAATTTTAGTAATGTTGTTGCCTAAGGTAACAGATGATAAATTTATACAATCGCTAAATGTGGCTCTGCCCATTTTTAATACGTTATTAGGAATAACAATAGATGAAAGGTTGGAACAGCCTGCGAAAGTTTCGCTGCCTATTGACATTAAACTATCGGGCAGTGTAATAGATTGAAGAGAGGAACAATATGCAAATGCCCCCATTCCGTATTGTGTGGTATTATCTGCCCAAACTTCCCCAATTTTGATTACAGTACTTGGAATAGCAATGCTTGTCAAGTTGGTGAGACCGGCAAAAGCAGCCTTTCCAATGCTTGTTACACCGGAATTAATTATCACGTCAGTAATGCCTGCGTTTCCTTCCCACGGAGCTTTATCTGATGGGGAATTAAAAGTATAATTTTTCATATCGCCTGTTCCGCTAATGGTAAGGACGGTTCCGTTTAATGTAGCGGTTACATCTGAAGTGGGAGTGCAGCCGAAACCTTCGCAATAACCGCAATTCCAAGTTTGTGCGTTAGCCGCACCCACGCTCAAGCCGATAAGGGCGAGCACTAACAATAATCCAAATAAGTTTCCCCTACTCTTTACGATTGGATTTTCGGACACTCCCCGTTTTTGAAATGGTCTCTGCTCCACTGCGCTGCAATTTGTTGCTCCTGCTACTGCTTGTGTAATTTTCTTAAGCATAAAAAAATAAGATTTATTTTTAAAATTTGCCTCCACTTCACGGCTATCGGCTTCTCCGTTTTGTCTTTTTGGACATAAAAATAGCGGACTTAAATCCGCTTATGAGGTCTTCGCATTACCCGTATATCAAGAAATAAGCCCGCGTAACGCGAGCGTTATTTACTTATTCTTGATATACTTTTGAAATTTGCGAAGTTTCATAAGCAAGAACAGCAAAACGCTAATTTTTATATCATTTTTTCTATTTCAATTTTTTATACCATATTTTATCTGTTTATATTAGCTATACATTCAAGTTACAAATGCAACTTTTTTGTTTGGCAAAAGTAGTAAA
>JAISKN010000078.1 GCA_031260925.1 Prevotellaceae bacterium
AATCACTATTTCGCTAAATATCAGAATGTTGGCGGGCTTGTGGTTTCAAATCCTGTTATGGTAAAAGGCTACAAAGTTGGGCAAGTGCGCAGCATTAAATACAATTTTGCTGACGAAAAAATGCCGTTTGTCGTGGAAATCGCCATTAATGATGACGTAAAACTTCCGCTCGGCACAACTCTTTTGCTTGCCGATGAAGGACTTTTGGGCGGAAAAATCATTGATATTGCGTTTGGCGGCGGCACAAAGTTTTACGGCAAAGGCGATACCATTGTTTCTGATGTTTCGACAGGCTTGCTTGCCGCATTAGGCGAAATTATGCCCAAACTCGAAAACACGCTCAACAATCTTGACACAACTGTCAATGCACTCAAACTTATTGCCTCTTCGCCTTCGCTGCACAGCGGCGTAAATTCGTTTGGCAAAACAATGGAAGACCTGAACGCTACTTTGGCGCAACTCAAATCTGCCACTGCAAGCCTGCCGCAAACGATGAACAATTTGAACCGCATTTCTGCAAACCTCGACACGAAACTGTCGGAACTTGATTTGCAAAAAATCATTGCCGAACTGGAAACAACTATCGGCGAACTCAACGGCTTTGCGCAGAAACTCAACAACAAAGATTCATCGCTCGGCTTGCTGCTCAACGACAAGGCGGTTTATAACAACCTTGACCAGACAATTCAAAGTGCAAACGCGCTTTTGGTCGATTTAAAGGCAAATCCAAAGCGTTATGTAAATATTACAGTTTTCGGAAAAAAAGAAAAAAAATAGGCTAAAAATCACATTAAAAACGCCAAAAAATCAGTTGGAAATCTTGCGCTTATTTAAAACTATTCTAAATTACGACTGAATGAAAAAATATTTTTTGCTGATAAATTGTTTCAAACACAACGATTTGATTTTTATAACGTAAATAGTTATAAAAAGTTAAAATGATAGTTTTCAATAACTTAAAAAAATCTGATAATTTATATTGCTGATTATCAGTTTTTTTATTATAACAAACTGATTATTAGTTGTTTATAATAAATTGTTTTGTCTGAAAAATAAAATTGATTTTGTTGATAACAAATTTTTTACGAATTTTGCCGAACAAAAAGATTAGCAGATTGAAATAGCAAAATCGTTGCGTATATGGCATTTGTTTTATCAAATGTTAATTGAAAATTTATTGAAAAATTAGAAAAAAAGTCATTTTTATGAAAAGTTTGGAAAAATTGTGGGAAAACTGCCTTGAAATTATTCACGATAATGTGTCGGAAGATGTTTTTACTACTTGGTTTAAACCTGTTATTGCACTGAATTATGAAAACAAAGAATTGGTTTTGCAAGTACCGAGTATGTTTTTTTATGAGTATATTGAGGAAAAATTCGCTGATTTGCTGCGCGCAACTCTTGACAGAGTTTTCGGCAGAGATACCAATTTAATGTACCGCGTTTTGGTTGATAAAAGCAACAGCGCAACCACCGATGTGCCTACTTCTGCTCCTATGCCAAAAAACGACAGGCGCAGAGAAATACCCGAATTTCGTTCGCCCTTTGCAAATGTTGTGCGGCACGACATCGACTCTCAACTGAACTCAAATTACACGTTTGACAATTTTGTTGAGGGCAAAAGCAATAAACTTGCGCGAAACGCTGCTTTGAGCATTACAGCAAATCCTGGCAAAACTATTTTTAACCCCCTTTTTGTTTATGGAAATTCTGGTGTCGGCAAAACTCACCTCGCACACGCTATCGGCTTGGAAACCAAGCGTTTGCACCCAGAAAGCCGAGTTTTGTACGTTTCGGCAAATCTTTTTATGATACAATATACCGATGCCGTTCGCCAAAACACGACAAACGATTTTCTGAATTTCTATCAAAGCCTTGATATGCTGATAATTGACGACATACACGAATTTATGCAGAAACAAGGCACACAAAATACGTTTTTCCATATTTTCAATCAACTTCATCAACTCGGCAGTCAAATTGTGCTTACCTGCGACCGTGCGCCAGGCTCGCTGCAAGGAATGGAGGAAAGGCTTTTGACACGTTTCCGCTGGGGACTTACAACCGAAATCGGCAGACCAGACAGCACGCTTTGCAAAGCGATTTTGCAAAGTAAAATTTACAGAGACGGCTACAAAATTAACGAAGAAGTTATTGATTTTATCGCCGAAAATGTGAATGAAACTATCAGAGATTTGGAAGGCGTTTTGATTTCGCTGCTCGCGCATTCTACCATTAACGATGAGGAAATAACTATTCCGCTTGTGGAAAAAGTGATTGGAATTACCGCTAAACGCAAACAGATTACTGTCGATGTGATTTGCGGCGTAATTTGCGATTTTTACGGTATTACGCGCGAACAACTTGACTCCGCAACGCGCAAGCGCGAAATTGCGCAGCCGCGCCAAATAGCGATGTATCTTTCGCGCAAACATATCCCAAAAAAGTCATACGACTCAATCGGCGCAAGTATCGGCAATCGCAACCACGCTACCGTAATGCACGCCGAAAACCTGATACGCGACCTTCGCAAAATTGACAAACAACTTGATGCCGAAATCGCAACACTGGAAAAGAAAATTAAAAACTAATGATTAATTTTTAATGATTAATGATTAAAAGTCTTTTAGCACGCAGATGACGCTGATTTAATAGATAAACGCAGATAATAAAACATTGATTATCTGCGTTTTATCTAATTTATTGTTAATAAAAATCAGGGGTTGAAATGTTTTTTAAGGGTGCATTCCTACGGAATG
>JAISKN010000231.1 GCA_031260925.1 Prevotellaceae bacterium
AATATACAAGCAAAAAGTGTCATTGCGGGCTTGACCCGCAATCGACAGAAAACTGCTTGCAAGCGATTGCGGGTCAAGCCCGCAATGACAAAAAGTGTAGTATTCCACTGCATTTTTCCACTTTTGAATATTCTTTTCCCAAAAATATTTTTACCAAAGAGCCGATGAATATTGATGAAAAGTTCAATTTTCTGGTTGTTACAGGCGTAGTTAATGCTGACGGCTTGTATCGTTATCTCGAACAATTTGCGCTTTCGGTTGATAAAATGAAATTCCCTGACCATCACGATTTTTCGGAGATGGACATTAAAAATATTGACCGCCGCTGGCGCGAGGTTGCAACTCGTGCCTGCAACATACAAGGCACGGGCTATAAGCCCGCGCCAGCAGAAAACGACACATTAATTATCACAACCGAAAAAGACCGCTCGCGGTTACTTTCAAACCCGTTTATTTCGGACAATTTGAAAGAGAAAATTTTTTATGTGGAGATTGAAGTGAAGGTAACAGGTAATAGGTAATAGGTAACAAGTAACAGGTAACAGGTAATAGGTAACAAGTAACATTGCAGATTATGGCTGTTGCCTGAAAGGCAAATATATTTTAGCCCAATGCAGAGCGTAGCGGCGCGTTGGGAAAATTTAGGAAACAGGTAACAAGTAATATTGCAAATTACGTCTGTTGCCTGAAAGGCAAATATATTTTAGCCCAATGGCAACGCCTTGGGAAATTTTAAAAAAACAAGGTGTCATTCCCGCGCAGGCGGGAATCCCATTAGTACAGCGCAGTAAGGAGATTCCCGCCTGCGCGGGAATGACACCAAAATGGGAATGACACCCAAACATTGAGAATGACACTAAAACAAGAATATACCCCAATTAAAAAATAATCATTAACCATTAATCATTAAAAATTAATCATTATTAATTATTCATTATTCATTATTCTCGCTTATATCGGCATTTTGCTGCTGATTTCGCGTTTGACATCGAGGAAAGGCAACTCAAATGCAGATTTTTTCAATGCGAGCCGCAATTCCAAGTGGTATGTGGTGGCTTTTGGTATGATTGGCTCGTCTGTGTCAGGCATTTCGCTTGTTTCGGTGCCGGGAATGGTGATAAATTCTGGTTTTACCTATCTGCAAATGTGTTTCGGCTTTATTGTCGGCTACATCGTAGTGGCAACGGTGCTTTTGCCGCTTTATTACAAAAAAAATCTGACTTCGATTTACGGTTACCTCAATGAACGGTTTGGCAGCGGAACGCAAAAAACAGGCGCGTGGTTTTTTATTGTTTCAAAGATAATCACCTCTGCATCAAAACTTTACGTTGCGGTGCTGGTGTTGCAGCAATTTCTGTTTTCGCAGTGGAATATTCCTGTGTGGCTGACGATAATTATCTGTGTATCAGTAATTTATCTATACACATTTAGCGGCGGAATAAAAACAATCGTATTTACAGACGCGCTGCAATCGCTGATTTTGTTTTTGGTTATTATTCTAATGCTTTTTAATATAATTTCGCTGCTTGATTTTTCGTTATTAGATACAGTTAAAGCCCTAAATAACAGCGAATTAAGCAATACATTTGTCTTTTCAGATTTTGTCAGCAGCAAAAACTTTTTCAAGCAGTTTTTCAGCGGCATTTTTATTGTTATCGTAATGACAGGGCTGTCGCAGGATATGATGCAGACTACGCTTTCGTGTAAAAACTTAAAAGAGGCGCAAAAAAATATGTTTTTTTACGGCACAGGCTTTGTCCCGCTCAATTTTTTGCTGCTCGCTTTGGGTGCGCTGATAGTGATTTTTGCGCAGAAAAACGGAATTTTGCTGCCCGAAAAAGCCGATAACATTGTGCCGATGTTCGCCTCAACGATTTTTTCGCCTGTTGTGTGCGCGCTGTTTATTATCGGCATAATCGCCGCCACTTTCAACTCCGCAGACGGCGCGCTCACAGGCATTGCAACAACTTTTTTTGTTGATATACTGACCCCAACCCAACCCTCAAACCTCCCCCCAGCCCCCTCCAAAATGGAGGAAAATTACCTCCCCCCGCCCCCCTCCAAAATGGAGGGGGAGTGTGGGGCATCTCAAACTCGCACTTTGCTTGCAGGTTTGGGTTCTCCCTCCCCTTTGGGGAGGGACGGGGTGGGGTTTCTGGCATCTCAAATTCGCACCTCACTTGCAGCGCGCCACACTCATACTTCAAAAAGTCAGGAGAACCCAAACCTGCCAAGTTTGACTGAAGTTGATATCCTGACCCCACCCCAACCCACCCCAAAGGGGAGGGAGAACCCAAACCTGCAAATTTCGACAAAATTTGAGATGCCCCACACTCCCCCTCCATTTTGGAGGGGGCTGGGGGGAGGTTTGGGGTCTGACATCGCTCTGAGAAAACTCGTTTATTTCCTTGTTTGCCTCGTGTTTGTTGTTGTTATTTTGCTGTTCGACAACATCAAGAATAACAGCATTTTAGACACAATCTACACCATTGTGGGCTACGCATACGGACCTTTGCTTGGGCTTTTCGCCTTTGGGCTTTTTACCAAATGGCAGGTGAAGGAAAAACTTATTCCGATTTTAGCGATTTTTTCGCCGATTTTAACATTTTTTATCTCGTTTTTTGCCGCTACATTATTTAATTACAATTTCGGTTATGAACTGCTGTTAATCAATGGTTTATCAATGTTTTTGATGATGTTGTTTATCAAAAAATAATGCCGTTTTTACACTCCTGTTTTTTTATTTTTCAAAGTTATTACTATCTGATTTTCAATCAGTTATATTTTAATTAATCAAATATTTTCTATATTGTGCAATAGTTGTGCTTTGATGTATCACAGAAGTAGATTAATTTTGCAATACAATTTTTTTTTAGATACCAAAAAACACAAATTATGAATGGCTTTTTTTAATTATAATTAATGACGGAGTTATCGACTTTTTCGATTGCTTCCGTTTTGTGTTTTTTGAGGGAAAAATATCAGAAACAGAATTTACAGGATTGAATATATGGATTGCTTCGGAAATACCTCGCAATGACGTAAGTCGTTTTAAAATAGGCAGCACGTCATTGCGAGCGAGGAACGAAGCGAAGCAATCCAGAAAATATTACAAAAAACTGTCAGAAACAGAATTTACAGGATTAAAGAATTAACAGGATAAATACAAACACAAACAAAAATAAAAATCTTGTAAATCCTAAAATTCAGAAAAAATAAACCCCACCCCGACCCTCCCCAGAGGGGAGGGAGTGTCAGGCGAATCAGATATAGTGTAAATTTGAAATATTTTATAGAGAACTTCTAATAATTGACAAAAAATCAAAAGTAGGTGTCATTGCGGGCTTGACCCGCAATCGATTGAAATATAGCACATTAGCGATTGCGGGTTGTCATTCTGAACTTGATTCAAGCCCGCAATGACACGAGAATTTTATTTTTACAGTCAATTTAAAATGTTGAAATTATTGTATTTGTATATTGAAAATTATAACAAATATCGCAAGTTAGGGAACTCCCTCCCCTTTGGGGAGGGTCGGGGTGGGGTCAAAACCAAAAAAAATTATTTTAATATATTTTAACCATTTAAAACTTTTTTTATGAAAAACTTTTTACAAAAAAAACACTGGAAAATTTGGCTGATGTCGTTTGCACTCGCCTTATTTTCAACAAACGGGTATGCGGATATTGCGTACCCCCTTGGACAAACACAAGCCTCACTTAGTGCCAGACCAATAATAAATGGTGGTGCTCAATTGGGAAATGGTAATGGTGAAACCAATGGCACTACAATTCTTGCCGTAGGAACTTTTACCGATGCTGGTGATTACTTTACGTTTAATAGTGCTACTATTACTGGAATTGGAGGACATACAGATAATGGCACTCTAAATGGCAATGGTAATAATGATAATAGCGGCTCTGTTCGCTTTAATTATGTTACTATGAGAATACGCTTGTCAAGCGTAGGTGCGGACTATTCTACTTTCAAATTTGGGGTATTTGTTGATGGTGGCAATATGGTAGAGGGTACAAATAATAAGTTGTATTCTCTATGGACATCAAATGGCACAACTTCTGTACCTGCATTAACAAATAGTTGGCAGTGGGTTGTAATTAAGACGGAAAGCCCGTTTGGAACTGGAGGTATTAGAGACGTTGCTTGGATGAGATATTGGTTTACTAATGCACAAAACATAGAAATTTCCGATATGTATATTAGTGAAAACAGACCTGTATATGGCCCTCCTGAAGAAGCACCTAATATTACGGCAGTATCACAAAATTTGACTACTATTTCAGTAACTTGGCCTGCTGTTGCAGGGGCAACACAATACGATGTTTATCGTGGAGGTGTTTTTCAGCAAACTGTATCTACAAATTCATATTCCGATACAGGTTTATCTGCACAAGAATATTGCTACACAGTAAAGGCAAAAAACGATTATGGTCCTTATAATGTTTTTTCTAATGAATCGTGCGCTACTCCTGCGCCTCACGTTGCTAAAACTTATTATTCAGCAAGTAATAGTGGCAATTTAGCACATACGCTTACTTATTGGTGGACAAATACAAATGCAACAGGAAATCAACCTTCAAGTTTTACCGATGGAGATATTTTTATTGTGCAAGCAGGTCACGGAGCAAGTACAAATGCTGACGGTTGGGTTGTAAGCGGAGAAGGAAGCGAAATACGAGTAAATGGTACTCTAACAGTAAAAAACAATGCAACACTGCCAAAAGTGGTTAATGTTGGAACATTTAATATAACAACAGACGGTAAAACAATAACGATTGATGGCGATTTAGAAACAACAGGCACTTTTACAATTCAAAATAATACTGTTGTAACCATTACTGGCAATTTTAAAAAAACAGCAAACACTTTTACATATAATTCTGGTAATGATGCTGCAAGATTAAACATTGGCGGCTATTTTAGCAATACTGGCGGGTCGGTTACTATATCTGGTAATCAGCAGATTACTATTACAGGTAATTTTACAAACAGTGCTAATTTTACATATAGTTCAAATAGCACTAATGCAAAATTAAACATTGGCGGTTATTTCAGCCATACTAATGGAACATTTACAGTAAGCAACAATCAGAAGATTACCATTGCAGGCAACTTTACAAACAGTGCTACTTTTAATTATAATTCAGATAGCGGTACAGATGCAAAAATGTTTATTGGCGGAAATCTAAATAATACTGGCGGAACTTTTAATACTAATAACAATAATACTGTAATACTTAACGGAACAGGAGAACAACACATTCAAGGTAATGTTATTACTTTTAGAAACCTGAGAATTCGTACTGATAATACTGTTTATTTAGATGCGGCATCTCTCACTATCTATCAAGGATACGGACTTTTTTTAGACAAAGGTGTTTTTAACGTTGGTGCTACACATATTGTTTATGCTGCAAATAGTAACACTGTTACAATTGATGCCAGAGGCGGAACATTAGACGGTGTTGCTTGTGCGGGCGGCAGTTTTGCAGATGGCTCTGCTGCTGGAAGTATAGTATCAAAATCGAATGGCGGAAATGCAATTCAAGTGTATGGTAAAGGCACGGTTGGAAGTCCTACTTTTTATAATATTTATTCGGATAACGGAGGTAATTATAAACTTAATCTTCAGACCGCAGGAGTGCTTATTAATGGCACATTAGCATCAGGTAATCTTGAAGGAACGACAGGCAATGGAAGTTGGGCAGTGCAAACCAATTCTCCTGTATATGGTCCTAACTCTAAATTAGTTATAAACAGAGGAGGAAGCAACCTCAATGCTGACGCTGCTAATATAGTAATGGCGTGGGTACGAATGGCATCAGGTAATATTGGCACAACTCCGGGTTATCCAAATAATGTAACATTAGTAAATATGGGTACTAACAGTCAAGGTAATGGCTATGATTCTGGTAGAGATGGAACAACAGGTGCTTTTGGTTTAAAATTCGGCGGTACTTGGTCGCTTGAAGGTACTTTGCAAATAGGGTTAAGCGGCACAAGTGCAGGTTATATTGACTTTAATAATAGTGCTAAAGCAAACACAGTAAATCTTACTTGTGGCGGTTTCAATTTTCAAAACGGTAAATTTGCAGCACCTGGCGGCAGTTTTATTGTAAAAGGCGATTGGACTAAAACAGCCAACGGAACATATTATAGTAACGATGCAACAGTTACTTTTGCAGGCACAGGTACTATTACAAGTAATACCGAAAATGTATTTCATAAGTTGGCATTTGCCGAAGGCGCAAATATTTCGCTTGGTTCAAGTATTGGAACAACAAACCAATTTTCTTTGACAGGTAATGCAACATTGAATTTGGCAACAGGTACAAACCGACTGACATTAAACACTGCTACTGCACCTGCTTTCACAGCAGGCAAAAAACTGACTGTTACCAACTGGGCAACTATTCCCGAACACGAAGGAACAGCAGGCAGATTGTTTTTCGGAACTTCTGAAACTTTAACACCTGACCAATTAAGCCAAATCAAATTTATGGTTGGCGGCAAAGAACTGAACGCAATGCAGTTAGCAGCAGGCGAAGTTGTTCCAGAGTTTCCCTGCCCTGTTGTTTTGCCAGTTTCGGGCAGCACTGCTGCTGTTTGTGCGCCAAATACTGTAGCAATTACTCTTACAGGTGAAACTGAGGCAGGCGCAATTTATTATTTATATAATGGAGCAACAGAAGTGCCGAGCAGCAACCAAACAGGCAATGGCGGCAATCTTATTTGGAACGCCTCAGCATCAGGCACTTACACTGTAAAAGCACTTGGAGACGGCGAAACGCTTTGTCCGCGCTATACAGATATGAGCGGCTCGGTAGTTGTTACAATCAACGCTCCTGTTTCTGGTACGGCTGCGGCAGTTAATGGCACTATCGGCAACGGCGCAACAGAAACTATCAACCTTACAGATTACACAGGCAATATTCAATGGGAATATAATAATGGCGGAACTTGGGAAAATGCAACAGGCACAAACACAACCTCTGCCTCGTTCACAACCAATGCTCTTGGCACAGGCAACTATACATACCGCGCAAAAGTATATATCGGCGAATGTGTTGTATATTCTGACAACGTAGCAATCACAGTTCAACCTTGCACAGCCATTCCGCCTGCTGATGTATTAGGCGCAGGCACTTACTGCGAAGGTTCAACTGTCCAAATCACAAGCACTTCGGCAGCAGCGGGCGCAACTTACGCTTTGTATAAAGGCGATGTGTATTCGGGCATTAATTATATCGGTACGCTCGGCGGAACGCTTACCTGGACTATATCAGATGCACCTGTATCGGCAGCAGGCACTTATACCGTAAGAGCCACAAACGATGGTACTGATTTCTGCGAAGGCACGGTAATACTTGGCACGGCTGTGGTTGAAATTACTCCATTTGTGTCTATCTCAGCGCAGCCGGCAGCAAGCACTGTAATCAACAAAGGCAATCCTGTTACGCTTTCTGTAACAGCCGCAAATGCAACTTCTTATCAATGGTATCAATGCGATGATGCCCTCAAAACAAACCCGCAAATAATAGGCACAAGTTCTGCAAGTTATGGCGTAACTGTTTCGGCAGTCGGCATTTTCTACTACTATTGCGTAGCAAACGGCTGCGGAGATAGTAGTGCAGAAAGCGATGTTGCGGTTGTAACTATAAATGATGTAAATGAAGATAATTTTAGTTGTACTCCTGTTTCAACTGTATATATGTTGTTTAATAATTTTAGCGGACGTTATGCTTACGAAAATGCTTCAAATATTATTACTTTAAGCAATACCCAGTATGTAACCGACAGACCAGTCAATGGAAATCCAAACGAATGGGGTTATATAGCAGGTAGCCGTTCATCCGATTATCCAACTGCAACTGCTAATCCAGAATATTATTGGGTAGTGTCACAAACACCAAATACAGATAATTGGGCGACTTGGATAAACGTAAAAACAGGACGTTATTTAACACTTGATAAAAATACAGCAGCCGAAGGAGAGGGACGCAGAGCGATTTCTACTGCAACGGCAGATGGCAATAATTCAAACTGGAAATTTTATGGTGCTAATAATGCAGACGAACTCGGTACTTTTTTTATGAATCAAAATACTGCTCTTGATAATAAAAATCCTAATTATGCAAATGCAGAACCGTCTTGCTCAAACGGCACAGGACATACTGAGGCAAATCGCAAAATATTTATAGGCGGTGGTAGTAATGATGCTTCAAGAGGTACAAAGGGCTGGTATGTTCATTCTGAACCAAATCCCAAAGACCTCCAAGTATTAAGTGTTACAGTTGATGAAAGTATTGTAACGTTAAACAATGACGGAGTTCATCCTTATACATTTACCGCTACCGCAACAATCAAAAACGGTACAATGCCAATTCCAAGCGGTACAAGCATTAAGATTAATTTTGAATTTAACGGACAGTATTATTATGCTTATCATACAACAGGTTTAACCGCAAATCAAGAGATAGAGATACCTGTGGTGATTGACCCTGCATTTGTGGCACTTACAGGCGCACCTGTAACAGTTACAGTTAATAGCGACAATAATATCGCTAATGAAAGTAATTGTGCAAACAATATACTGTCTTCCAGCAATGTATTGGTTGTATATGAAATTCTTTGCTCAACTCCGACTTTGTCGGGTGTTACTGCTTCTTTCTCGCAGTGCGGTACGGCAAATGCTAATCTTTCTGCTGCCACTACTGGCGGTGTTGTAAAATGGTACAATGCAGAGAATGGCGGTTCTCCTCTTTATACAGGAACAACCTATAATGCTCCGCTCGTTGCCGGCGTTAATAATTTCTGGGCAGCAGCCGAAGACGGCGATTGCAAATCTGCTCGTCAGCAGGTAACGGTAACCACATACGCTGCACCTGCAACAGGCACAGCAGCAGCAGCAGCCACTGTACCAGACGGCTCAGCCGCTACCGTAACCCTCACAGGCAATGGCGATGGCACAACTATTCAATGGCAAATACTTAATGGAACTTGGCAAGACCTTGCAGGTAAAACTACATCTCCTCTTACCACCGATGTTTTTGCTAACGCTGAAATTGGTAATACATACCAATACCGCGCAGCAGTTTCTAACGGCGTATGCGCTGTTGAATATTCTAATATTGTAAGCGTTACAGTTATCGACCATACTACTATTGAACCAGCAGGCAGTTGTAATCTTTTTACACCTTGTAACGAAGCAGGAATAGTACAGGCAAGTGGTGCGATAACACCAGCCGCAAGTGCTGGCACAAGTTCATCAATTTGGGATGATGCTCCATTTATAGATATAGCGTACAGATATACATACGAGCCTACACCTACTGCCGATGCTCCAGATACAGTTGCTGGAAGATGGCAAGTGTTGTATGACGCAACTAACCTTTATTTTAAAGTAGAATCCTTTGAAGAAGTTGCTCGAAATGCTGGAGGAAATATTTGGGACGGTTCCAGCATTGAACTTGATTTCTGGTTTGGCGACCTCTCCACCGAGAATGGACAAAATATCATTGGATATAATGCTCATCTATTAGGAAGTGGAAATTGTAATGGAGCAGGAGAGCATGTAATCCGAGATTGGACAGGAAATAAACATCTGAAAGGAAATTATGCTATAACTGCCTACGATTTAGATGGCGGAGGCTACATTATGGAACTTGCCATACCTTGGTCTGTATTCCCCGCAGGCTACTATGACGAAGTTTCAGAAAATGGCATACAAATGGAATTGATGATGAATTATGGTAACAAAACTCCTGTAATGTCAACAGACAATTCTTGTAATGGAGGAAATGATTTGTATATTAGTCGCGCAGGAATGTACCGTTCATTTGGAAACGATAATTTCCAATTTAGGAATGGACTGGAAATAAGTGCTTTTCCTGACCCCATTCCTTTAACGCTACCTTGCGTTTCTGCTGCTCCAGACCTCTTAATTTCTGCTATAAGTTATACAGCAGTTGGAGGCAATGTAAATATTACAAGCGTGGAACTTCAAAATGACGGAGATGCTGATGTAAACCCAAGCCTAACACCAATCCAATTGAAATTTGAACTTGAGGGTCAATGGCGCACGGCAACGATTAATTCATCTGATGTACTACCGGCTGAGAATTCACATGCCTACACCATTTCAGTTGCATATACTGTAGCAAATGAAGATGCTGAATTAACCATTACAGCAACTGTTTATGGCATAGAAGAAAGTATTTGTACAAACAACACAGATGATTTCGATATTATTGTAACAAAAAATGCAGTAGGCTTTGAAAATCCATATACAAACATTGTAGTCTATCCAAATCCTGTACAAGATATTTTCTATATCAGCGGCATTGCCGACAGTGCAAATGTAGTAATCACAAACATTCTCGGCAAAGTGGTTTATAATGGACAATACAATGGACAACTGAATGTCGCTTATCTGCCGCAAGGTATCTATCTTGTAAAAACAGGCGACAAAATCGCTAAAATCACTAAGAAATAATGATTAATTTTTAATGATTAATGATTAATGATTAATATTAATGCCGCCAATCTGAAAAAGGTTGGCGGCGTTTTTTTGTGGTTTTCCAACTTTTCCAAAGTTTCAGAACTTTGGAAAAGTTAATACGCCTAACAAAACAGGAAAAATAATTTACAATTTACAATTAAAAATTTATAATTAGTTTGTAATTAAAAAATAATTTGTAATTTTGCATTATGATTACCGAAGAGCAAAAAAATATTATCATTGATGAAATGATGCCGTTTAACCCTGTTAAAATCGGCATATTTGGCTCTGTGGCTCGTAGTGAGGACACGGAAAAAAGCGATATTGACATTCTTTATCAATTAAAAAATGTGATAAAACTAACAAATTTATTACGTTTGCACGACAAATTAGAACAGAAATTGAATAAAAAAATTGATTTGGTTTCGGAAAGATATCTTCATCCGAAACTTAAACCATATATTATGAACGATTTAAAAATTATTTATGCGAATCAGGGGTTGCATTCCTACGGAATGCACTGAAAATGTGATACTTAATTTCTACCGAACGATTCATTCCTACGGAATGATGTCATATTGGCACCGCAATCCGTTAGGATTGCATCGCTCGGTAGAAAAAATACAAATATAGACCTGCATTCCGTAGGAATGCACCCTTAAAAAAATATTTCAACCCGTAATTCGCATAAATAAATTAAATAAACGCAGATAATAAATATTTTATTATCTGCGTTTATCTATTAAATCAGCGTTATCTGTGTGCTTTTGGACAACTTTTATTTCGGTGCTTTCATATACAGCCAAATGCCGATAGATGTGAAAACAATATTCGGCAGCCAAATGGCAACGACAGACGGCAGCGAGCCATTGACGGCAAATGTCGATGAAACGGTAGCAAATAAAATGTAAATCGCGCTCAACCCGATGCCCACGCCAAGATGAAGCCCTGTGCCGCCGCGCACTTTGCGGGACGAAAGCGATACTCCGATTAAAGTTAAAATCAATGCTGCAAACGGCATAGAAAAGCGCGTATAATACTCATTTTCAAATACTTGCGAGCCTGCAATGCCGCGCTCTTTTTGACGTTTCAGATATTGTTTGAGTTCGGTAACGGTCATTTGCGCAGCCTCTTTGCCCGAAACAAAAAAATCGGCGGGATTCATTTTTATCACTGTGTCGAGGCGTTCGCCGCCGCTCATTTTTTCATACATTCCGTCAAATTCGCGCAGGCGGTAATCGGTTAAGTGCCAATGATTGAGGGAGTCCATAATAATATACTGCGAAGTGAGGCGCGATGCAAGTTGCTTGCCGTTAAATTTTTCAAGCGAAAAATGATACCCGCGATTTTGACTTTCCTCGTAACGCTCGATGTATGCAATCACGCCGGGAGAAAGTTCAAGTTGAATATTTAGAGCCATTTCCGACTTGAATTTTTGAATATATTTGTCCTCAAAATCAAGCCTGACCTTGTTTGACGTGGGAATAACAAAGCCGCCCAAAAAAAACGACATTATTCCAATCAGCGTTGCCGAAAAAAAGTAGGGAAAAATCAGCCGCTTAAAACTCATTCCTGTGGAAAGCATCGCGATAATTTCGGTGTTGTACGCCATTTTTGACGTGAAAAATATTACCGAAATAAATGCAAAAAGCGGTGTAAAAAGATTTGTGAAAAACGGAATAAAATTTGCGTAATAATCAAAAATAATAGCCTTCCAAGGTGCGTTGTTGGCGTAAAAATCGTCAAGTTTTTCTGCCATATCAAACACCACAGACACACTGATTATCAGCACAATAGATAGAAAAAATGTGCCGAGATATTTTTTGATTATATATATGTCAATGAGTTTTAACACAAAAATATTTACGATTTACGATTTATGATTTACAATTTATGATTTACGATTTATGATTTACGATTTATGATTTACGATTTATGATTTATAATTTACGATTTATAATTTACGATTTTAGAGTTGCGATTTTTATAAGATTAACTTTAATCCTGAGAATTTTGTAAATCTTATTAAAATTGTGGTTCTGAATTTGAGTGCAAAGGTAATATTTTTTTTATAAATATAAATAAAAAGAGCGCAAAATTCTGCGCTCAATTTTTGCCTCATTGCCTTTCGCCTTTCGCCTTTCTCTTTATTGCCTTTCGCCCAATAAGCCAACCCACGCCCAAAACAAAAGCGATGATAAGAAAAATGCTGATTTCGTGCGCATATTTTTCGATTATGTCGGCTTGTCCGTGTGCGAGGTAGCCGAGCAGCGCAAGGCAGCAGTTCCACAAGCCCGCGCCGATAAAAGTGAAACAGGCAAAGGCAGCAAAGTTCATTTTGGAAAAGCCCGCAGGAATTGAAATCAAGTGCCTGACCACAGGAATAAATCTGCCGATAAAAGTTGAAATTTTGCCGTGTTTATTGAAATAATCTTCGGCTTTTTGCAGTTTTTCGCCGCTGAGCAAAAGCAAATGCCCGATTTTGCTGTCGGCAAAGCGGTACAAAAGCGGTCGCCCGAGCAACATTCCGAGAACGAGATAATTCACCATTGCGCCAATCAACGCGCCGATTGTGCCGAAAAGTATCACCAAAAAGATATTCAGCGGATTGTCGGGTTTCGATGCAAAATAAGCCGCAGGCGGTATCACCAACTCTGACGGCACAGGTAAAATCGAACTTTCGGCTGCCATCAAAAGCGTTATCGAGCCGTAATTCATATTGTTCTCGTACCAACTTCCAATTTTGCCGAATAAAGATGTGCTATCTTTCTGATTTTGAGCGGTTGCCGCACTTGCAAAAACTATTGCAAAAAGTAAAATAAAGATTTTTTTCATTAAAGATTATTTTGAAATTACAGAAATTATACTAATCACATTTTTAAAATAATAATATTTAGTCACGATTCCGATAATTATCGGAACACGAATTTTTGTTTAATGAATACCGTGTAAAATGAAAGAACCTGTCATTCCCGCGCAGGCGGGAATCCACTTACTTAATTGTACAAATGGGATTCCCGCCTGCGCGGGAATGACACCTGTTTTTGTGTTTTATTTGTGTATTTGTGGCAAAAAAACAATTTTCATCTCCTAATTCATATCACTAACCACTAACCATTAACCACTATTAAAACGGTAAATCAGGCATCTGTTCCTCATACACATTTTCCACTGTTGTTGCATCAATCATTTTTTTCATTATCTCATACATTATTCCTTCCTGTTCGTCTTCGGGTATCATAGAATAATGCAGTTCAAAATCTTCCACCATTTGCAAACGGAAATAGACGTAGGCGATTTCAAGGTTGAGTTTCGGCGTTGTTTCGCATAATCGGTACGCCATTTGATAATTTATCAACGCGCCTTGGTCATCTCCTATCGATAAACAGGCAAAGCCGAGCCGAGCAAGTATGCGTGATGCCTCAACATCGTAACTGTCAAGCGTAAGCACATCAAACCTGCGCGCCATACTCAAAATCAGAAACGCTTTTTGATATGCAATTATTGCAGCATCTAAAAATTGCTCGTTGGGCTTTTTCCCAGAAAGCCCTTTTTCCATACAGATTTGCCCGATTGTGTAATAAAGTTCAATATTTTCACCGTTGTTGTAATCTGGCTTCATTTCCAACGCTTTTTGCAAAAAAAACAGAGCCGATTCGTTGTCGTCAAGCAAATAATATGTGCGCCCAAGATAAACTAACGCTGCAAAATTCGGTTTTTCCTCTTTTTTGAGTGCATCAGTAAAGACTTCAATCGCCTCCTCATATTTTTCGAGTTCGACAAAACTTACTCCGATAGCAAGCATTATCGTGATAAAAAAACTTTTGTCGGCGCAGAGTTCAGGGTGTTTTTCTATCTGCAAAGTGTAATTGTCAATCGCCTCTTTGTGCCTGCCTATTGCCTGAAAACAAGCCGCCGATTTAGAATAAAGATAGTTGTCTTCATCGTGCAGCGCGATAAGATTTTTGTAGGCTTCGGCTGCATCTGCATAATCGCCGTTTGCCGAACAAATTTTCGCCAACGCCCTCCAAAGCGTGATATTACAGGCATCTTTGTCAATAACCTTATTCACAATCTCTTTTGCAATATCCTCGTAGGCATATTCAAAAAAGCCATTGACAAAATATTTTATGTCGTCAATTTTAAAATTCAATGTCAGTGCCTCATCAATATATTTTCGTATATAAAAATCTATTCTGAATGCAGTTCTGACATTGACATCGCCGTCTTCTTCCGTAAAATCTTCTGTTGCAAGAAAAAGAGCCATATTAAACAAAAAACGGGCGCGGTCGTCTTCTTCTGCAAATTCCTTATTAATAAATGTGTAAAAAAGTTTGTCCGCCTCTTCAAACTGTTTTGCGACAAAAAGCAAAGTCGATTTCAGCAGCAAAACGTCATTATCGTTGGTTTTTTGGTAATATGCGCTGCACATTTCGATAGCGTTCTCAACATTTTCGCGTTTTTCGAGCAAAATTTCCAAAAACTGAAATTCCTCCGAATTGGGGAAATATTGTTTTGCATACTCCAATCTTTCGGCAGCGAGCGCGAAATTTTCGGTTTCCAAAGCCCACCCGATTTCCAACTCCAACGTGTCGGAATCGAGGAACTGCGAAATATCGTTCTCTCTGTTTTTCTGCAGATTTTCAATCAATTCCACTTCGCCCTGCTCAAATTCGCCGAACGTATCTGAAAATATATAAGCATAATAATTCATTCTGCAAAATTAATATTTCTTAAAAGATTATTAATGAAAAAGATAAACTATTTATCAACAACACGATTTTTTTTAAAATCGCACTGAATTTGTGCCGTTCTAAT
>JAISKN010000143.1 GCA_031260925.1 Prevotellaceae bacterium
CGAGCGTTCAAGCCTTTCAGATAGATTTTCAAACATCTTTTTTAATATAAATTATAAATTATTTTTTTGCGGTGCAAAGTTACTATTTTTTGGGAATTTTTGCAAATAGAATTTTAGCATTTGTCTGAACCACGATTTTATTAAGATTAAAAAGATTATCAAGATTTTTTTTGATAATCTGCGTGTTATTTTTTTAATACAAATTTTTTGTAACTTTGCACTCAATAAAATTTTAAACTAATAAAAAATATTGCCTATGTAAAAATGTGTTAAATCACACTTAAAAAAATACATAAAAAAGCATTTAATTTATTCTTGCTATCATAAAAGATTTGGCGATTTTTCAAAAATAGCACACTAAGAGTAAGCCTGTTCACGTAAGCGTGAACTTGACTTATCTCTGTGTGCAAGGTTACGCCAAATTACCGATGATAGCGGGAAACAGTTAAGTTTTGCGCTTTTTTGTATATCAATTTGGCAACTAAAACAAATTTTAAATCTTCGTGGAAACCTTATTATTTTGTAAAGATAAACTTTTGATAACAAAGTCTAATTGTAACGGAATTATTGTGCCTTACAATGAGATTATATTCCTTGTTGTTATAAAGTTTATTTAATAGCAGAATTTGTTTTGTTTTTATATCTTTCAACAAATTCTGTCATACTGCACAAAGAATCAATTTTTGCAGAATATTTTTCCATAAAGAAATTGGTTTCAATATTGTCTTTCTGGAAAAAGGTTGAATCAATTTCATAAGATGTTTTTAACATACATTCACACTGTTCTTTTGTTAAGTCATAATCCGAATGTATTGAATCAACAAGTATTTTTGTACAGGTTTCAATGTACTGATTCATAAGTTCTTCACTTATGCCATTATTTTTTTTATTTTGTTGGCAACCAGCACAGACAAAAATAAAAATTAATAAATTAAAAAAGATACTTCTTTTCAACATAGTAATATAGATTTTATAAAATTATTGTGCAAAAGTAAATAAAATATTATAAAAAACCAAGTCCTTTAAAAAAAAATAATAAAGGACTTGGTTTTTATTTTAGGCATAGGCATAGTTTAAGGCTTGACTTGCCACTGATGTTGGCGACATTGCAGTACAAGAGGCACAACTGCACTTCGGTGTTGGTTGTGGAGTTGGATTAGGAATAGGGTCTGTGCCAACTGTACAAATACTATTGCTATCGCAGTTTCTGCGCAATACGGTAATTACACCACCTTTCAAATTCTTTTTTTCTTCTTCCGAAAGAAAAAAGTTTTCTAAATTTTTAATTTTCGACATAACTGTTAAATATTTAAATTGTTAATATTAATTGGACCCGTGTCCAATATAGAATTATTTAATTTTGAATCGACAAAATACTTTTTAACTTTGCCATATAAAATCTCATTTTCTGCAAATAATATGTATTTTTTTATAGCAATAGAAGATTTTTGTTTGATTATTTCACAATCTTTGTGTGTTGGAAAATAAAATTGTTTTTCATATAAAATTTGTGCGGGGCAAATTTGACAAAAATTGATAGCCCAACAATCTTTGCATTTTTCTCTAAAACCAGAAATATAATTTTTGTAAAAATTTATTATTTTGCTTTTATCTATTCCTGTATTAACATTGCCAAATGGAAAAGAATAATCAGATTTCATACACATATGAAAATCGCCATTCACAGATACAAAAATTCCATCTGCGCAAATAGGACAAGAAAAAAGATTATCATTAAAATCAATATTTTGCATTTTATCAAATTCTAATCTTTGCTCAAGTAAAAATAGAGCGGCAAACTCACTGCCTAATCCATTACTGTATGTTAAGGAATTTATCAATTCCTTGTCCGTTTGTTTTGCAAGTGTATTTAATTTACTTTTAAAGTTTTGTAGTTCTTCTTGTTCATTTATGTTATAAGAATCTGAAAACAACATTTTTTCTTTTTTTTGCGGATAAGAAACATATCTTAATATTTTTTTTTCAAGTGTATTCAGTTTATATTTTTCTGCGATAAAATTATACGATTTTTTTGTATCAATATTATCTGCTAATACAGATTGAATAATAATACTTGTTTTTGAATATTCAGGATATTTGTTTATTAAATACTCTAAATTTTTCATTATTATTTCAAACGTTCCGTTATTTTCAGAAAAAACTCTGTTTTTATCATTCTCTTCTTTGTCACCGTCTAAACTAACGTGTAAAATAATATTATTGTTTACCAAAAATTCTGCAATTTCTTCATTCATAATTGTTAAATTGCTTGGAATAAAATATGCAAATTTGTTTTGCTTTATATTTATTTTAAATTGTTCCCAATTTAAAGAATCAAAATACTTTTTAGATTCTTTTATTACATCAAAAGCAAGAAACGGCTCGCCTCCCCACCACGATAATGTTGGTGAACAAATTGATATAAGTTTTTCGCGTTTATGTTCAGGGACTTTCATTAATTGAGTTGTATAAAGACCATAATAGAAGTCTATTGCCTTTTTTGCCGTTTCTATTTTCATATTACGAAAACTGTGTTTCCTCGTTGTGTTATTTTCTTCTCTTGAAAAGAAACAATATTTACATTTTAAATTACAGTTTTCGGTTACTTCTATTGTAAATTTTCTTGGAATATATGAATTTAGTTGATAATCAACTATATCTTTCAATTCATCATCATTTGCCACTACTTTTATAAAATTTTCTTTACTAAATATTTTATCATCGAAACATTTTGCTAATAATGAGGTGTCTATTTCATTATTACCATTCTTATTAATAACATAATTTTTGTCAATTTCAGTAATCAAATTTGATTTTGCATTAAAAATAAAAAATTTATTGTTAATGTCTAAAAATTTTATTAATGGATATAGTGTTTGGAATGATTTCATATAATTAGTAATTGAAAAGTTATTGTTATTTTGCTAAAGTATGAAGAAATAATTATCAATAAATTGTAAATATATAAATATTACATATTGGATACTCATTGTACTTACCATACAAAAATTGTTATTCTTATGTTAATTTTACATAGCAAAATTATACAACAAAATTATTTTGCACAAGAGCAGAATTTACAAAAAACTATGCAATAATCGCAAAAAAATTGTTACTTTTGCATAAATTTAAAAATCTATTCAAAATGCAAACACAAATTGTAGCAAAAATTAAAAAATTGCGGAAAGAAAAAGGTTTAACCCAACCTCAAATGGCAGAAAAATTGAATATTGACAATTCTACCTATGCCAGATTAGAACAGGGCGAAACAAGTAATTGGTATAAGTATTTTGAAAATATGCTCACTATTTTTCAAATTACACCTGAAAAATTCTTTGAAGGAATAGACACAAAAGTTGTGATAAATAATCATAATGATTGTACATATTCGGGCAATGAAAATGTAGAACATCAATCTACAAATCAAGAACTTTACGAAAAACTTGCTGAACAATACGAGCAGCGAATAAAAGACAAAGATAGAGAAATAAATTTTTTACGGTCTTTGTTGGAAAAAAAATGAGTGCGCAGAAATCAATTTTCAACGTATTCCGTAGGAATGCAACAAGTCATACGCATAATTATATAAAAGTCCGCGCAGAAATTGTGTAGGCTTTTTGTAAGTTTGGTAATATTTTCCGCTGAAAAACAACAAAATACAGGACATTTGTTGTAAGCCCGCGCCAATGATATTTTAATAAAATCTGCGCAAATCTGTCTAATCAGT
>JAISKN010000193.1 GCA_031260925.1 Prevotellaceae bacterium
GATAGTACCCAGTAAACATACTCATAATAATTATGATTAAAAAAATATTGCCCATTTTTATATACGTCTGCTTCGTTGTTTCCTTTTCCAACCAAATAGTAAATATTATTGCCATTGCCAAATATTGATAAATTCGTTGAAGATGTCATTATTTCCTCCCCATTTTTCCAAATTATTGACATTGTTGATTCACTGGGTTCAGGGATAGTAATTATTGTTTGGCGACCTCCGCTAAAATATACATCATTCCCTATTACATAGATTGAAAAAGCATTAGTATTTAATCCGTATGCACAAGGAAAAAGATAAAGCGGTTTTCCGTTTTTGAATACTACGGCAGATGTTTTTTGTACTTCATTCATATAATAACCAACTAAATAAACATCGCTGTTTGAAACACACATACCATTACAATAAAAAGTGCCTAATTCAGCATTTTTTTCAATATCAAATTTTTTTTGACCATTTTGAAACACTGTACCTTTATTATCAGACGTATAAACATCATTATTTTCAACATAGATAAGTCCTTCATAAAAAGAATTTATGTTTTTTTCGTATTGAAATAATATTTTGCCGTTTTTCCAAACAGTTACTTTTCCGTCAAACATACTTGCGGTGTAAATATCCCGCACAATAGGAGTAGGTGGATTGGGGTTCTTGCAAGAAAAAACACAGCCAATGATAGCAATAAATGCCACAAGGTTTATTTTAATGTTAGTTTTCATCGGTTTAAAATTTTTATTTGTTTGATATTCAATTCATTTCTGGATTGCTTCGGCTATCGCCTCGCAATGACGTATCCCTTTGCTTACAGGACTTCCGTCATTGCGAGCAAGAAACAAGCGAAGCAGTCCAGAATATTGTTTCATTTATATAATGTTTAATATCTTATTATTTTTTGAGTAAATAGTTGCTGATTATCGCCGTAAACAACTATCAGATAAATACCGCTTTGATTAGGAATTTTTACAGATAAATAATTATTATCTATTTTTTGATGTTCCAATAAAATACCTGATGCGGAATAAACATTTACAAAATCGGCAGTTATATCTTTTCCAAGAGTTAATAATACACTTTCCTCATTTCTTAACATCGTAGGAAAAATATTAATAGAATTTTTAAATGGGTTAAAATAAATAAATTGAAAATTTCTACAAAGTTTGTAATAAAAAAAATAACTTCCAAATATTTTAGAAGTTATTTTTTATGTTTTATAACATATTTTTTACGAGTTAGATACTTATAAAAAGATAAATGGCAAATGAAACAGCGTAAAATAATTAAATTTAGATTTTTTCTGAAAATATTATAAAAATAAAAGGTCAAAATTTCGTCATTTTTTTTGAGAAAATTATTAATATTGAAAATTCAAAAAATTTTATTTAATTTTGCGTAAAAATATATTAGTCCACAGATTACACAAATTAGCACAAAAAAGATAATGAAATAAAAACAAAACAGGTGTCATTCCCGTCCCCGCGTAGGCGGAGAACTCGGGAATCCCATTTGTATAATGAAGTAAGGAGATTCCCGCCTGCGCGGGAATGACAGCCATTTTTCTATTTTATGAGGTATTTGTTGCACAATGATAAACCGCATTATTATTAATCATTAAAAAATAATCATTAAACATTATAAAAAAACCGTGTCTGAAAAATTTACATATTCCGAAATTTCTTTTGCGCAACTGATGCAGCGCAGAATTTTTGACGTGCTGCTGATTGCCTCAAACTATGATAATTTTATGCTCGAAGAAGACGGCAGAATTGAAGAGCAGATTTTCAACGAATATATGTCGTTGAATTTGCGTTATCCGCCGCGAATTACCCGCGTAAAATCGTGCAGCGAGGCGTTGGAAATGCTGCATTCGCGCGCTTTTCAACTCGTAATTATGATGCCAAACGCCGACAGCAGCGATATTTTTGAAAATTCGCGGGAGGTCAAAAAATTCTTCCCCGAAATAAAAATCGTAGTTCTGGCGATGTTTTCACGCGAGTTTGCCGAAAAAATCAAGTGCGAAGATATGTCGGCAATCGACTATATTTTCAACTGGCTCGGCGATGCAGACCTCTTTATGGCGATTATCAAACTGCTCGAAGACGAAATGAACGTTGATGACGACATTAATTCTGTCGGCATTCAGATTATCCTTTTGGTGGAAGATTCCTCGCGGTTTTATTCCGCATATTTGCCCAAAATCTACAAATTTATCTTTTCACAGTCGCGCGCTTTTGTAACCGAAGCACCAAACGAACACGAGCGAATGTTGCGTATGCGCGGACGACCAAAAGTAATGCTGGCGCGGAATTACGAGGAGGCAGTGAAAATTTACAGCCATTTCAGCGATAATATTTTAGGCGTAATTTCCGATGTGGAATTTCCAAAAAAGAATAAAAGCAAAAAAAATGCAGGAATAGAATTTGCAGCAAAAATACGCAAAATAGACCCGTTTGTACCTGTTATTTTTCAATCTTCGGAAGACAAAAACAGAAAACAGTGCCGCGAAATCAGCGATTATTTTATCAATAAAAGTTCAAAAACACTTGAATTGGAGTTGAAAGAAAAAGTTACCGATGCTTTCGGTTTTGGCGATTTTATTTTCCGCGACCCGAAAACAAAAGCCGAGATATACAAAATTTCGTCATTAAAAGAGTTGATGACCGATATTTGCAACTATAAAATCTCTGACGACTCGTTTTTTTATCACGCCTCGCGCAATGATATTTCGCGCTGGCTCTATTCGCGGGCAATGTTTCCGCTGGCAAAATATCTTAAAAAAATTCATTTGGAGAATAATGAAAAAGATATTTTAAAAGCGCGAAAAACAATCGAAAACACAATAAAAGAGTACCGAAAAATCAAAAATAAGGGCGTTATCACAATTTTTAATGCCGACAGATACGACTCTTTTATAAATTTTGCGCGTATCGGCAACGGCGCACTCGGCGGAAAAGCGCGCGGACTTGCCTTTGTTGATGCCGTTTTGAAGAAAAACAAACTGCAAGATTTGTATGACGATGTGCAGATTTCAATTCCACGCACGGTGGTAATTTGCGCCGATTTGTTTGACGAATTTATGCAGAAAAACAGCCTTTTGGAAATTGCGATGTCGAGCGAGCCTGACGAAACTATTTTAGCCCATTTTCTAAAAGCCGATTTGCCCGAAATATTGGTTAATGACCTGTCGGTTTTTATCGGCAAAGCGGCTGCGCCAATCGCCGTGCGCTCGTCAAGTATCTTGGAAGACTCTCATTATCAGCCGTTTGCGGGCGTTTATTCTACTTATATGATACCGTATCTTTACAACAACAAAGAAAATTCGTTGAAAATGCTTTGCGATGCGGTGAAGGCAGTTTATGCCTCTGTTTATTTCCGTAACAGCAAGTCGTATATGCTTGCTACTCAGAACATTATAGACAATGAAAAAATGTCTGTGGTGTTGCAGGAGGTTGTCGGCAGCAAATACGGAATGCACTATTATCCCTCTTTTTCGGGCGTGGCGCGCTCGCTGAATTTTTATCCGCTCGGCGCGGAAAAAACCGAAGACGGCGTTTGCAATATCGCGCTCGGCTTGGGCAAACATATTGTTGATGGCGGCGTTACGCTGAGATTTTCGCCAAAATTTCCAAAAAAAACGTTGCAGACAAGCACGTTGAAACTTGCTTTAAATTCCACTCAAACCTCTTTTTGCGCGCTTGATTTGGCAAATACAATTTTTCAGCCGCAGGTAAATGACGGTTTTAACTTGCTGGATTTGAACATAACAGACGCTGAAAATGAAAATTCCTTGCAGTTTATCGCCTCAACTCTTGACGTGCAAAATCAGACTTTGGTAGATAATATTTCGATAAAAGGGCAAAGAATTATCACTTTTAACAATATTTTAAAACATAATGTGATGCCGCTGGCGCAAATTGTGTCGCAGATTTTGGAAATGGGCGAGCGCGAAATGGAACACCCTGTTGAAATAGAGTTTGCAGTAAATATCGACCATAAACGCAAAATGCACCAGTTTTATCTGCTGCAAATCCGCCCGATTGTGCATAATAATAATGTGCTGACCGAAAATTTGGAGGAGATAGAACAACACGACACGATAATTTACTCCCCAAACGCACTCGGACACGGCATTATTGACGATGTTTGCGATATTATTTATGTCAAAACCGACAACTTCGATGCCGCCGACAACCCAAAAATTGTTGGTGAAATAGAGGCAATCAACAGTAAATTTTTGCAGGAGGGCAAAAACTACGTTCTTGTAGGACCGGGGCGTTGGGGGTCGTCAGATTTCTGGCTCGGCATTCCTGTAAAGTGGGCGCAGATTTCGGCTGCCAAAGTGATTGTGGAGTGCGGACTGAACGACTACCGCATTGACGCAAGTCAAGGTACGCACTTCTTCCAAAACCTGACCTCGTTCGGTGTGGGCTATTTCACAATAAACCCCTACATCAACGAAGGCTATTTTGACGAAACCTATCTGCAAGCCCTCGCCGCAACAACCGAAACAGAACACTTGCGGCACATTCATTTTGAAAAACCGATTGAAATAAAAATTGACGGACAAAAAGGGCTGGGAATGGTGATGAAGAATGATTTTTTAATGAATAATGATTAATGATTATTTTTTAATGATTAATTGGGGGCGCGAGAAATTGCGACCCCTTTTTTTGTCTTGAACCACGATTTTAATAAGATTAAAAAGATTTATCAAGATTTTGTTTTAATTTTTGAATTGTATTTCATTATTCATTTTACATTCTACATTTTACATTAATTTTTTACATTTTACATTAACTAATCATTATTTCCCCCTTCCACAATTTTTTCAAAAAATAATCAATCGGCATCACCTCTATGCCGCTGCTCACACGCGGCACAGGGTCTAACGACACGATGATAAGCCTTGCCTGCGGATGTTCTTCGGCAAAGGTTTTCAGACCTTTCAGGTGGCGTGGCTGCACTTCGGTTGTCGATTTTATCTCAATAGCCACACGCGCATCGCCGAGAATGACATCGACCTCCACACCACCGCTTGTGCGCCAATACGATAGACTGTCTTCGCTGTCGGAATAGCCGATACAGGCAATCAATTCCTGTATGACAAAATGCTCAAAAGCGTGTCCGAAATCGGCAGAGGCGGGCAGCAAATTTTTTCTGTTCAATAAAAAATTCACAATTCCCACGTCAAAATAATAAAAGCGAGGTGCCTGTATCAATCGGCGTTTCACCGTTTTTCTGTATGCAGGAATCATATAACCAATCATTGTATCTTCGAGTATCGAAAAATATTCTTTAATCGTGATGGCACTCACGCCGCAATCGGTGGCAATATTCTGATAATTAACCATTTCGCCATTGGTCGATGCTGCTGCCTGCAAAAATCGGTTAAACGAAACCAGATTGCGCACCAACGCTTCGGCTTTTATCTCTTCCTGCAAGTACGTTCCGACATACGATTGCAGCCGTTTCCATGCATTTTCAACGAGATAATGACGCGGTAGCATACCGTTATTTACCGCGCGAATAAGGTCAAAATCGGGAATTTCGGCACTGACTAAAGGGTAAAAAATATTCCGCAAAGCACGTCCGCCAAGCGTATTTGCTCCGGAACGTTTCAATTTTCGCGCACTTGACCCGCTCAAAATAAACCGCAGGTTTTTATTGACCATCAGCCACTGCACCTCATCTAAAAGTTGCGGTATTTTTTGAATTTCGTCTATGATAATCAACTCGTTTTCTGCGCAGGACAACAATTCTTCGCGCAAAAGTTCGGGGTGGCGGTTGAGGCGTTCAAATACATCGGCTTTCAACAGGTCGTAATAACGCGCTGTCGGGAAACGTTGCTGCAAAAATGTTGTTTTTCCTGTCTGACGTGCGCCAAACAAGAAAACACTCTCATTTTCAGCGTCTTGCATTTTAAAATATCGTGTAATCATAAAGTTGCACTTTGGTTTATCTTGTAAATCGAAATAATAACTTTGCAAAAGTACATATTATTTTTGAATAGGCAAAATAATTTTTAATGATTAATGGTTAATTTTGAATTTTGAATTTTGAATTTTGAATTAGGCACTTAACCAAAGACAACGAAACAGTAACTATCAAAGTAACAAAAAAATAATTTTCGACTTATGAATTAAGGGCGCGATAAATCGCGCCCTTATTTTTTTGTCTGAACTGTAATTTTAATAAGAAGAAAAAGATTTGCAAAATTTTGTTTTAATCTTGATAATCAAGAAAATCTTATTAAAATCGTGGTTCAGACAAAAAAACGCAGACTGCTAATTAATTGACAATCTGCGTTTTTTAGTTTTTATTTTTTAACTCTTATTTTTTAACTCTTAGTTCTTAGTTCTAAAACAGTTTTCTCATAAAGTTCTCTGTAATAATCGTTTTCGCCCTCTATTACCGAAGTATTATGCCAAAGCAGCGACACCTCGCCGTTGTGCTTTTTTGCCTGTTCGATAAGGTTTTTAGAAACAGAAAAAGCCTCGTCAAAATTCAAATTCATATACCGTTTTTCGCCCAAAGTACATTCCATAATCAAAAGCGAGTGCAGCGTAACAGGCTCAATTTCAAGCGTTTGCGGGTTTAGCCAGCGCACCGCCCGCGAAGTGCCAAGCCGAAAACCCGCGACATCAGCAAAGGACACCGAAAAATCGTCTGTGATGCCTGCCGCAATGTACGGCTGCGGCTGGTTTGGCGGTAAAATTCGCAAATAATGGCAGCGGTTGAGCGTGATTTTTTGCTCTGCCGCAGCAGAAAGCCGCTTTTGCTCATTTTCTACAAGAAACGGCTGTTCAAACGATTGGCACGAGGCGTGAAGTCCAATTTTACAGCCGTTTTCCGCAAAAAATTTCAGCAGATTTTGAAAGTTTTTAGATTTCAAATTATACTCAGGAAAATCAATGCCTTTTGCATTGGTGCAGGCTTTGATAAAAAATATTTTTTCGGCATCTTGCACTTTCAAATCTTGCGCCACAAGCCAATCAAAAGTGTATGCCTCGTCATTTTTAAGATTAAAAAGTGAACGGAAAATATTTTTTACAACTGTCGTTGCGGACTTGACCCGCAATCGTTTGAAAATACTGTGATGCGATTGCGGGTTAAGCCTGCAATGACATATACTTTGCTTTAATTTGCTTAAAATTATTCTAACATTGCGATAATATGTAAAAATATCAATATCGTGCGTGAGGTAGATTTTTGAGAGTTCCCGCTTTGGCTCATTCACTTGCAACCCCGCCATTTTCAGCCACTTACGCAACAAAATCGCGTACTCATCAACGATTGGGCGATTGATAAAACCTGCGCGGTATTGCAGTGATTTTTTGCCCTCAAACCTGCCGAAACTGTCCAACACTGCGTCTCCACACAACCATTCCTCATAGCGCGCAAGCAGAAAAAAACTGCTCGCGATAATATCTGCATTGACAAAAATTTTGCCTCCGCGCTGCTCTACTTCGGGCGTTCCAAAAAGGATTTCCGTTCCCTCCAATGTTTGCAGAGGCAACTTGGGTAAAGAGTTTTTTGTACCGTAAAAATCTTTGTCAAAAAAACGCGAAGGGCAAATTATCACACGGAAATTCTCAAACTCGTCAGGAGAATTTGTATAGCCAATTTCTGCTGCAAGATGTTGATTATCAGGCAGAAGAAAGTTTATTATATAAGATAAAAGATTTTTAGACACAGGACACAAAATTTTTTTTGCAAAATTACAAAAAATATTTTGTTAAGGAATAACAAATAAATAAATTATAATGGTTTTTTACTTAGCACGCAGATAACGCTGATTTAACAGATAAACGCAGATAATTCAAATATTAATTATCTGCGTTTTATCTTTTTTGTCTAAATCAGGATTAACAGGATTTTAGAATTTTCTTGATAAAACAAAATCCTGTAATTTTTTTTTGTCTGAACTTTGATTTTAATATGATTTAATTTATTAATGTGATTAAAACAAAATCATAAAAATCATTCTAAGAAAAGTAAATTTTTTCATAGTAAAATAAAAATTAAATTATTAATAAATTGTTAATTATAAGTCAGTTACAAATAAAAAAAGCGTGATACTTAAAAAATATCCGCTTCCTTTGGTGTGTAACGAAAAACCTTATACAACGAACAAGTATTAAGTCCACGCTAACGTGAAACTATACTTATTCTTTCTGTATTTTTTTAAAGTTCGTTACACTTTAAGGAAGAAAGATAAAAGCCAAATGCTTTTTTTAATAATATGTTTTTAGTGCCTTATGCCAAAGGCAAAATTTTTTTTTGAGGCACACGATTTTTAAAGTATGCCATCATTTCTTCATACGACAATCCCCAGATTTCGCTTGAAATTTTATCTTTGATTTCTCGAAAATAAGAAACTGTATTGAAGTTCTCTATTAAATTATTTTTTAAAATATTTTTTTATAATATGTTTATTATTTATAATGCTGCGACCCGTTTTATTTGCGGAATATGCAAAAATTTACGCTTTATGCCAACATATTTAGTTTGATTTTATCGTAAAATTCAACGCCTATTCGGTCTTTATTAGCACGAATAAGTTCCATAATGCCATCAACAAACACAGGTTCAGGCAAAATATATTTATTTTTCTGTTTCATTTTTTTTTTCACTGCAAATATATTAGATATTATAAATATCTAATACCTGTTTTTGGTGAATTGAAATAAGATATTCGCTCATTAGAACTCATATCTTTAATGTCATCATAAATTCTTGCTTGAATATCGTTTTTCATTTCAACGCAATCAAAATCTTTTTCTTTTTCAATCGTTTTCATATTTTATTAATTCTTTTGGGTTTCTAATTTCTATGGTTGTGTAGCCCATTTTCAGATTTACACCGTTATAACCTCTTATTCTGTC
>JAISKN010000227.1 GCA_031260925.1 Prevotellaceae bacterium
ATTTGCACCGCAATCCGTTAGGATTGCATCGCTCGGTAGAAAAAATATAAATATAAACCTGCATTCCGTAGGAATGCACCCTTAAAAAAACATTTCAACCCCTGATTCGCATTAATCATTAAAAATTAATCATTAATGATTTTTCTATAAATCTGTTCCGCAGTAAAGCCCAATTTCTCGTCTAAAACGGTGTAAGGGGCGGAAAAACCGAATGATTCCAAGCCGAAGATTTTGCCGTTTTCGCCGACTAAACCGAGCAAATTTACGGGCAAACCTGCCGTTAAACCGAATTTTTTTATGTTTTGCGGGAGTACATTGTTTTGATATTCAATACTTTGCGAGCGGAAAAGTCCCTCCGAAGGCACTGACACGAGGCGAACTTTTACACCGTCATTGCGCAAAAGCACCGCTGCATCTTGCAATGACGACACTTCTGAGCCTGAGGCAACCAAGATAATATCAGGGTTCGGCTCGTCAAAAACGATGTACGCGCCGCGTTCCACACTGCGTTTTTCGGTCTGCAAATCTTTGATATTTTGCCGCGAAAGAATTATTGTCGTTGGCGTAGAAATATTTTCCATTGCCAAACGGTAACAGTCGGTGGTTTCATAAACGTCAGCGGGGCGCAGCACGAGCATAGAAGGCTTGCCGCTGTGATTGTGCAGTTTTTCCATTAGACGAATTTGCGCCTCCTGCTCGACAGGCTCGTGCGTTGGACCGTCTTCGCCAACGCGGAAAGCATCGTGCGAAAAGATGAATTTCACAGGCAATTCCATCAACGCCGCCATTCTGATAGCGGGTTTCATATAGTCCGAAAAGACGAAAAATGTGGCGCAAGCAGCAATCACTCCGCCGTGCAGCGTCATTCCGATACAAAGGCAAGCCATTGTGAGTTCCGAAACGCCCGCTTGCAAAAATGCGCCGCTGAAATCGCCTTTTGCAAACGCTTTTGTCTGTTTGAGAAAGCCGTCAGTTTTGTCCGAATTTGACAAATCGGCAGAGGAAACTATCATATTTTCAACGCTTTTCGCCAATTCTGCCAAAACCGTTGCCGATGCTGCGCGTGTTGCCTGATTTGGTTTTTGAACAATGTTTTGCCAATTTAACCCCCCGCGCCTTTCAGGCGCACCCCCCTTTTGCAAAGGGGGGAACTCGGGACTTGCATTATTTGTCAAGTTTTTCGATGTTACTTCGGAACTCCCCCCTTTTTTAAAGGGGGGCTGGGGGGTTAAAGATGTTTCAAAAAATTCATTAAATTTTTCTGCCAATTCAGAATTATTTTTAGCCCAAGCATCAAATTCTTGTTTTCTAACTTTCATTAAATCAATCAGTTCCGCTTTTCTTTTGGCATAAATTTCTTTTGTTTCATCAAAAAGCACAAACGGATTTTCGGGGTTGCCGCCGAGATTGATAACGGTATTTTTGTAAGCATCGCCGCCGAGCGGTGCGCCGTGTGTTTCGCAATCATTTTCGTAGGAGGAATTGTCGGCTCTGCGCGCGCCTTTGCCCATAATCGTTTTGCCGATAATCAGCGTTGGGCGTTGCGTTTCGGCTTTTGCCTTTGTGAGCGCGGCGCGAATTTGTGCAACGTCATTTCCGTTGATATTCAGCACTTTCCAACCCCAAGCCTCGTATTTTTGCGCCACATTTTCGCTCGTAACGGCGGCAGTAGTGGTCGATAACTGAATGTCGTTTGAGTCGTAAAACATTATCAGATTGTCCAAGCCGAGATGCCCTGCAATTCTGCCCGCGCCCTGCGAAATCTCCTCCTGAATGCCGCCGTCAGAAATGTAAGCATAAATTTTGTGCTTGACGATTTCGCCGAAACGCGCTTTGAGAAATTTTGCCGCAATAGCCGCGCCAACGGCGTAAGTATGCCCCTGACCAAGCGGTCCTGAGGTGTTTTCGATGCCGCGCTCAACGCACAATTCGGGGTGTCCGGGCGTTTCGCTGCCCCACTGCCGAAACTGCTGCAAATCGGCGAGCGTGAATTTTTCGGCGCAAGTCAGCACCGAGTACAACATCGGCGACATATGTCCTGGGTCAAGGAAAAACCTGTCGCGCAGTTCCCAATGCGGATTTTGCGGGTCATATTCCAAAAATTCCGAAAAAAGCACATTGATAAAATCAGTGCCGCCCATTGCGCCGCCAGGGTGTCCCGACTTCGCCTTTTCCACCATTGACGCAGCCAAAATTCTGATATTATCGGCTGCTTTGTTTAAGTTTTGTATTGAATTCATTATAGTATTTAGTATTGAGTAGAAAGTATTGAGTATCAAGTAGTTCGTGCTTGCTTGTTATTCTGACTTCTACAAGTTTTTTATTATTATTAAATGGTGTTTTCTATTTTTTCTAATTTATTTTTTTGCAAAATATCATTCATTTCTTGAACATATTTTTTCGCATCTTCTTTTGTTAAGCCTAAACCAAAATCAATTTTCCACTTTATTTTTTTACCATATCGTACCAAAATTCTACCGCCTATTTCACCAATAGTTCTTGAAAATCGAGCAGGAGTATTCCAAATCGAAGAAAAAAATGTTTCAGGCTCGTAATATTGTTCTTCAATAGATTTAATTTCATTCAGCGAAATTGCAATTTTATCATCAATAATTTTACCTTTTCGGCTTATTATCAATTCTTTATCATTCATTTCAATTTCTTCATAGCCTCTATATTGCCAAAAAATATAATTTATTAAATAAAACTCAATATATATTAACGCAACGGAAAAAAACATCTCTAAAAAAGTGCCAATAGAAAAATACAAGTTATCAAAACCGTTAAAACCGTCTGCAATTATGGCAAATATCAAGTTACAGAAAATTACAATAGACACAATGGACGCAATAAACATTGGTGCTGCAAAACTATATAAAACGAATAAAGCAAAACGGCTTTTTTGTTTTGTAATGATATATTTCATTTTTTTTTGCAAAATTATAAAAAAAATTTCAAAACAAAAAAGAAGTCAAAAAAATGGCACAGGTTTTTAATAATTAAACGCAGATAATAAACTATTCAATTATCTGCGTTTATCTGTCTAATCTGCATTTTCTTAGTGCAAAATCACTTATTCATTTTTATTCCACTTTATTTTGTTGGAAACGAACATTATCAAGCCCAAAACGATGAACAGGAAGAGCGAGCCTATTAGCAATGCCAAATCTTCCACCTGTAAAATCGTGTAGAGGAAAAGGTAAAGTCCAATTAATACGCCTGCCAAAATGGAAGTCGGCACGCATTTTTTGATTATTGAATAGGTATAAACGCTTATTAATGAGATTGTTGCCACGCTTGCAAAAAGGTATGCCAAGCCGAAACCCAACTGTTCGGAAATGGACAAAAGCAGCGAATAAAAGAGTATCAACGCCAGCCCGACAAGCAAATACTGAACAAAATGTATAGGTTTTTTTGTAAAAATTTCCACAAAAAAGAAGACTACAAATGTGAGCAAAATAAACATCAGTGCGTATTTTGCAGAGCGCATACTTTGTTGATAATGGTCAATAGTTTCAATCAGACTTACACCGAAAGCGTTGTCTGACAGGGTGTAAGCCGAAACTTTTTGGTCACTCCAAAATTCTGGTATATTGCGGTTGAAACTCAAAATATTCCAATCGGCATTAAAACTGTCTTTGTCAATCGTATATTCAGGCGTAAATGCGCCGACAAACGAAGGCGAAGTCCAGTTGCCGCCGATGTTTACGTTGGTGGTCTGTCCAATCGGAATAAATTTTATGTTGCTGCTGCCGTTAAGTTTGAGATTGCAGGAAAATCGAAAATTATTTTCAACCACATCTTTTAACGGAATTATCAAAGTTTTGCCCATAAATTCTTCATTGCCAACTTCAATAACATCAACATTTTCAACATCAGAAGCAACAATCTCAACAACCTGCTCTGCCGCAACCTCATCATAGTGCGTACTTTCGGAATTTCCGCCGACCTGCACCTGCGCATCTAATTTTTTGTCATTTATCTTAAAATCAACGTTTTGCGTAATGCCGCGCAAATCAGAAACGCCGATTGCAATGTAGGCTTTATCAAAATGCAGCACGCTGTTTTCGATTTTTTGGCTGGTAAAATTTGTAAAATTGCCCGACAAACTGATGCCGCTTTTGTAGAGTATCGCCTTAAAAATGCCGTAATGGCGTTCTTCGGGCTGCAAATTCGCCTCAATTTTCAAATTTTTTGGCGTAATGTAGAGTTTGTGTTCCTCCGTTACATAAGGTTTGTTTTTAGTGTCAAAAACGGTTGTTGTGTAAGGCACAACCAAAATTGGCGCACAAACAGTTTGCGACAAACTCCATTTGTCATTGATTTTCAGCACTGTATCGCTGCTGCGCCGTTGGCGTTCCTCGATAAGATTTTGTACCATTACGCTCGGTATAAGCAACAAAAGCGCAAGAATTGCCACGACTATTCCTTTGAAAGTCAGTGAATCAGTGAATTTTTTAGTAGTTTCCATAATGTCATTATTTTTATTGTTAATATTTTTAAAAATAAAACGGATAAGAAAAAATAGTCCTATCAAAAACGCTATAAGCGGGTAAATTAAAAGAAAAGATATCATAGGATAAATAAAAATTAAAAGTTTTTTGCTTAAAAATATTTTGCAAAAGTATAAAAAATATTTTACATTCTACATTTTACATTCTACATTTCTTCACGTCAAGCACCTCAACATCAATTTTTTTGCGCAGCTCTTCCTGCAATTTTTCGGAGTTTAGCACATAACCTTCGGGCGAGGTTGGATTTACCGTTACCGCGATTAATTTGGTGCGGTGCAAGACTGCGATTTTGCCGCCTTTTCTGGCAAAACGGCTGTACATCGCAGGTGAAAGGAACAGTTTGCTGAAATCTTTTACTATTATTGTAAAATTTTTGTAGCCGTCATTGCAGGCTTGCCCCGCAATCTTGTTCATTAGCAAAAATTCCAACAAATTATCGCTGACTGCGCCGCCGCAGAAAAGCATTTTATTTTCTTGCAAAATATTTATTGTTTCATCGTCAAAACTGTTTTTTAGCAAAAAAGAAGATTCTATTTTCAAATCTTTCAGTTCGAGATTTTCGTCAATGCACCACAAGCCTTTTTCTGTTTTTTCAAGTAACTGCAATATTGGCAGATTTTCAGGCACGGACTGCAAGTCCGCGTCCGCGTATTCTTGTGTGTTTCCCGCAATTTCGGGCAGCGAAACGAGCGAAACGGCAAAGGCAGTTTTTTTTACAAGTTGCTCGATATTTGCCGAGAGAGCCGCGCCTGTTGCCAAAATCATAGCATCGGTAACGGTGGGCGAGGCAAGCGACAGCCGCGAAGTTGCCCCATCAACAATGGTAATGTCTGCGCCAAGAGCCGCATTTTGCGCAATGATTTTCCGCAGCGTGAAAGTGTCTGCTGCGCCCGACAAAATAACTTTGCCTGTGGTTTTGGCGCGAGCCGTTACAAGCCGCCCAAGAGTGGTCTGCAACTCGCTGATTGACAACATTTCAGCCTCAAAAGTCCGTTCCTCGAAAAACTTTTCCGCCGTTACAAAAATCATTCCCTCGTAGATGGTAATTTCGGGTTTTGGCGTGCCGTAAATCTGGTCAAACTGCTCGCCGTCAAGTCCGATTGAGGTAACGGCAACGGTTTTGCCGCTATTTTTGAGATGCCGCAAAATGAAATTCAGCGTCTCCGTTTTGCCTGCGTTTTTCACAAGTCCCACAACGGAAAGGCTGCGGTAGGTTAATATTTCGGTGATAAATGACATTTACAATTTACAATTTACAATTTACGATTTTTGATTTACGATTTTGTTTGTCTGAACTATGATTTTCGTATGATTTTTTTGATTAATATGATTAAGAAAAATTACAGTTCAGACATTTTTTCTGCAAAAATAGTAAAAATACTTCACTAAAAAAATGGACTGCAAGTCCGCGACTGCGATGGAACTACCAAAACATTATATCAATATCTAATACCATATTTGTAATAAAAATAATATATCACATAGATAAATATTGTAATTATCAATGGTATTAAAAATATTTTAATATATTTTATTAGAGTTCTATCTATTTTGTGTGTTTTAATTTCTTTGCTTCTATTAATATAAATTAATAAGAATAAAGAAATTATTTCAATAAAGAAAAAATACTCAATAATACAAACATAAAAAACACTTGATAAGATAAAATATGTCAAGATAGAAATAGATATTAATCCCCAAGATGCAATATTCAATAACAACCAATATCTGTTTGGTTTTTTCTCAAACCTTATTAGACTAATAATTAATATAATGGCATATATCCATTGCGGAATATAAATAAAATATGGTTTATCAGGCATATGAAAAAAAGTCGGAAACAATTTTTCTTTAACAAAAAAAACTATTGTTGCAAGTAGATATATTCCTATTAGAATTATTATTAGAATTATTATTATAATTTTTTTATTTTGCCATTTCTGCATCATATTCACTTTTATTTGTATAAATTTTCCCTTCTTGGCAAGTTTAGCGAAACGTAACTTGTGCCATAGCCGCTTTTATGTATAATTATTTTACTCATATTTTTCCAATATAATTTTATTGCTTTTGTAAAAGAAATTCTTTAAAATATGGTATCGAAAAATCAAGTTTGCCGTAAGTTGGAGAATAAATCAATTCTGTTTCTAAAAGTCTTATTCGGTATTGTTGTATATAACCCTGCGAAACTCCCATTGCTTTCATAATATCAGCAGTAGCAACAGGAGTTTCAAAATTTGCCATTGCGAGCAAAAATTCTGTATCTTTTCCCGAAATATCATTTAGAGATGCAGAAAACACCAACACTCCCAATCGTTCTTTTGCCTCTTCTATGCCTGCAAGCATTTCGGCTTTTTCTACTTTATCGCCTGTTTTTCGCCAAACATAATAACCTACAAGTTGCACCATAAATGGATACCCTTTTGTAATTTCAGCCATAAAATCGGCATTTTCTTTTGTTAAAGATTTTTTCTCTGCGTTAAAAGTTTCGTAATACAGTTGCGCAACTTCCTCAATATCAATATCTTTAAGCACAACTCTTTCGGCACGTCTTAAAAATGTATAGTTTTTTGTTTCTTCGCTGTCGGACAAAATATCGGACACATTTTTTGGCAGTCCTGCAAGCATAAGAGCCACATTTCGACCCTCGCGCTTATAATGTTGATAGGCGATAACTATTTCGCCCAAGCCGTGAGCCGCTTTGTAGATTTCATCAATAGTAATCAGCAATCCAACGCCCAACTCATTAAGTTTTACCAATACGCGCTCCAATCTTGTACGCAAGCCAAGTGTTTGGTCATCTCCAAAAAATTCGACATTGAAATTTTTTATTGAAACAGATTTTATTTTTTTCTGTTCGTATAAAAGGTGTTGTGTCCGTTCAAAAAGTTGGTCAAACAAATCTTTAATCATTGTGTTGCCTGCTGTAATATTCACGCTGACAAAACCGTATTCCAATGAAATTTCAACAATTTTTTCCAGCAAAACTGTTTTTCCAATACCTCTTGCACCCGAAAACAGAACAGTTCTGTACGGGTCATTCAGGTTATTTTCAAAAGCAAGTTTTATATTTTCTATTACCTGCTCTCTGCCCAAAATGCAGTATGGTAATTCGCCGAACGATGGGTTAAATTGATTCATTATAATCTATTTTTAGAGATTAATATTGCTTTTGTTATTTTTTGTTACTTTTATTTCTTTTATTTCTTTTGTTTTTTTGCAAAAGTACAACAATTTTTTTAATCTGCAATATTTTTCTCGAAAAAATTTCAATTATATCTCAAACCAAAACCGACTGCCTTTGCCCTCTTCGCTTTCGATGTGGAGTTTGGAGTTGTGTTTTTCGAGCAGTTCGCGGCAAACGATTAAGCCGAGACCGCTGCCTGTTTCGCCTGCTGTACCTTGCTGCGACTGCTTTTTGTCGGAATTGAGAATGTCGCTGATTTGTTCGGCGGTCATTCCGATGCCGTTGTCGTAAATTGAAATGCGCCAATGTAGGGGCAGGGAGGGCAGGGCATACCCTGCCCCTACCGCCAACGTTATCGTACCGCCTTTTTCTGTAAATTTCACCGCATTTGTGAGCAGATTTCGTATGACGGTGCAAATCATATTGCTGTCGCCGAAAATCATTGCCTCTTCGGGCATTTCAACAGAAAAATTGATTTCTTTTCTTTCGGTCATACTTTTGATGAGCGAAATGTCGGAATTGAGTTTTGCCGCAAGGTTAAAATCAATAGGCACAAACGGCATTCTTCCTGTTGAAATCTGCGCCCAGTTGAGCAAATTATAAAGGAGTTCCACCTGATTGTCGGCTGATTTTACAAGTTCTTCATAAAATAGTTTCAACGATTTTTTATCAAGATTACTGCTGTCGTCAAGCAACATTCTAAGGGCGTTTTGCTGCATAATTGCAGGATTTTTGAGGTCGTGCGAAATTATGTTGAAAAACTTGTCTTTTGTATCGTTTGCCTCTTTTAGAATAAGGTTTTTCTTTTTTCTCAAACGCAGCATATACCAAAGCATTATCAAAATTATCAGTATCACAAAAAACGCTGCAACGGCAATGATACGCTCGTTTTTAATAGTTTGTTTCTGACGCGCTATTTCGCTCTCTTTTTTCTCGGTTTCGTATTTTACTTCCATTTCCGAAAGCGAAGATTGATAAGAAGACGAAACATATTCTCTCTTTGTTTTGTTATATTTGTCCAAATAATCAATTGCCTTATTGGTATTTCCAAGTTTAATATTTGCCTTTAACAGACATTCATAAAGTTCTATATTTGCAGATGGCAAAGTGCTGTCAGTTTTCAGAGCGTTTATTGCTATTTGTTCGGCAGTGTAATAGTCGCCTTTTGCCAAATAAGCCTTTGCCAATCGGCGCATAGACTCACATTTAAGGTGAGGTACATTCATTATTTCCGCCTCTTTTAAAGCAAGTTTTGCAAAAGAGATAGCCTTGTCAATTTCATTAAAACCATCAAGCCATATCGCTGAAAGAGTTAAATAATTGTTGATTATGTACATTTTTTGCTCTGGGTGTTTGTCAAGAATTTTTTTTGACATTTCTGCACTTTTCAATGCTTTTTGATACTCTTCTTGATATAAATAAACAGCGCATAAATGTCTTGAATTATAGACCATTAAAATAGAATCGTTGAGTTCTAGTGCTGTTTTTTCACCTTTGCGAGCATAAATTTCTGCTTGTTTATAATTTTCTAAAATAGTGTAAAGTTGGGCGATATTGTTGTAAGTGCGAACAGAACTTTGTTTCCAGTCGTGTTTTTCAAAGAGCGCAAGTGCTTTTTGATAATATTCCAACGCAAACAGATTTTTACCCTGCATTGCATATAGATTGCCGATATTTCCGTAAGTCATAGAATAAGCATCATCAATTTCTTTTTCGGTGTATTTAGAAACAAGTTTCATTTTTTCAACACAATCGAGGGCTATGTTGTAGTAATACAATGCGCTGTCGCATTGGCTGTTACGGTAATACGACATTGCAATATTACGATAAAATTCATTTTCATCATAAAAATTGTTTTCTTTTTCAGCCAACTTTATTCCCACAAATGCCGTTTCGCGCATTTTTTTTGCATCAATCTGGTTGTATTCCCACGAGAGTTCCAAATAAACAGCAACTAAGTCATTCCCTTTCAGATGTTGAGTTTTAATAACATTTTCAAGCGAATCTACTATTTCCGTTTGCGCCTGCATATTAGAAAACAGAGGCAAACAAAGAAAAAGGATAATAACCAACTTTTTAACTTGCTGATAATAAGTCAGTTGTTGAGGGTAATTAATTTGTTTTTTCATTGGTTTTTTGGTTTTAAAGTATTATTTTAAATGGTTTTGTTACTTTTTGTTATTTTATTTCTTTTGTGAATAATGTTGTTCAAATTGACTGTCTAAACCTGATTTTTTACCTTTTTAATCAGGTAATCAGGTTATTGTGTGTGTTTTTATGTTACTTAGGTTGTTTTGTAAATAAAATCAGGTGTAAATCAGGTTTTTATTTTCAAAATATTAATTTTCTATTCCTAATAGAATTTATAATCTATTTTTAGAAATTAATATTGCTTTTATCATTTTTTACCTCTTTTATCACTTTGCAAAAATAAAATTTGTGTTAATTTGTGTAATTTGTGGACAAATATTATCTCAATTTATCTCAATAATTTTGTTTTTCAGAGCGTACTGCACCATTTCCATTGTGTTGTTTATTCCGAGTTTTTCAAAAATATTCTTTTTGTGCGTATTCACTGTGTTTTGGCTGATATTCATACGGTCGGCAATTTCTTTGCACTGCAAACCCTTTTGGCAATGGGCGATAATTTCGCGTTCTTTGTCGGTAAATTCTATCTTTTTCTCTGCGCAAATGGCTCTTTTCGCCACAAAAATATCGTAAATTACAGACGAAATATCGCGCCCGAAATACTCCTCGCCGCTGACTATTGCGCGAATTGCCGCGCCCAAATCGTCTGTGCTGCCCTGACGTTTGCTGATAAAACCGTTTACGCCGATGTCGATGAGTTGCTTGACCGTTTCGGCGGAATTTTCAGATGAAATTGTGAGAATTTTCAGATTTGGGAAGTCGATTTTGAGTTTTTTGGCAATTTCAATGCCGCTCATATCGGGCAGTTTAACATCGAGCAAAAGAATATCAGCCGCAGTTTTTTTGAGTAAATCAAACAACGCTGCGCCGCAATCCGCCTCGCCGACAATCTTAATATCGGCATATTTTGCCTCAATAATCGCCTTTATTCCCAAGCGAAAAAGCAGGTGGTCATCACAAATTATTGTGTTTATCATAAGCATCGAAAATTTTGACAAAGATATATATTTTTTTTTAGAAAATAACATTTTGGGATAATTAAGTTGTTCGCCCTGCGGATAGTTGTCCAAAAAGCACACAGATGACACAGATTTTTAAGGCTGGCGCGGGCTTGCAGCCCGTGTCTTAAATATTGAAACTTGAAACCGTTTGTGCTGTCAAAAATGGCTGAAAGCCATAAAAGCAATAGCGCAGGGCAACGCCCTGTGAAAAAATGCAATACAGCCGTAAGGGCTGAAAGCCCGCAAGCATAAATTAGCCAAAAAAAAACGGACTGCTTTTTGGCAGTCCGCACACACTTTTGTTAATAAATTCAATAAATATATTTATTTGGTTAAGAAATAATTTGATTAATAGATAATTAAAGATTTAGTATCAGCGACAACTCCACTGATAATGAGTTTTACAAAATAAGTTCCCGAGACAAAGCCCGACAACGAAATTTCTTGATAAGTTCCGTTTGTGGAAAGCGGATAGGAAACAGACACAAGGTTTTGAATGTCTGATATTTGAACAGAGGCATTTGTAGAATTGTCCGAAAGTTTGTAATCTACTCTAACGTAACTGTTTGCAGGATTGGGCGAAAGCGCAGCAATTACACCATCAACAACAATAACTTCTATCTCGTCGTAGGATTTGAAACCGTCTTCTTTCTTCAAAATTTCAATTTTATACTTCTGCGAAAAAGCAGGAGTGATTGTTATTTGATAACCTGTGCCAATTTTTTCGCCTGCCTCATCATACCAAGTGTAATAGGCATCGTCAAAGATTTGGTTAGATGTAAGCGTAACCTCTTCTTTGGCTCTTACAACTTTTGTTTTGCTCGCCTCTGCCAATGCTTTGAAATAAACGTTTTCGTCCCTGACAGCAGTAAAACGCATTATTTCAGGCGTTTCGCCGTCTATGGCAAGCGTAAAGTCAAAATCAAAGTCGTTCAGTTCAGGATATTTGTCGGAAATAAAATGTACTTCCGCGCCTGCAACCAATTCCGCATCAATATTGCCTATGGCATTAAAGCGAAGTGTTGCATTGGGTGAGGTAATAAGCAATGTGTAATCGTCTTTTATCTTAAACCCGTCTGCCGATTGATTGTTTTTAATCAATTTGCTCATCAGGTCGGGGCTTAAAATAATGTTCAATTCGGCAAAATCTCTTAACAGATATTTACCATCTTTCAATATCTGTCCAACGTTGAACTGAAAAGGTATTGCTACCAATTCGTCGAGAGTAATCAAGCGGCTGAAACAACTTTTGAAAATTACATTGCCGTTATCTACCGCCACGTTGTTGTATTGCTTTGCCAAAGTAGCCGAAGGAGCATTAAGGAACGAAGTTATGGGCGTTTCGCCTGCCTCGTCTATAATCGCCATTAAAGCAAACCGCCAACTGATTTTTGATTTCAACAATGGAAAAACACCGTTTAATCTTTCAATATAGGGCGAATTGTTCGGAATATTGAAAGGAACAGGAACTTCTACATAATTGCCTGCGGGAATAGGGGTGTTAATAGTAAAACCGCCTGTAGGGGTTAATTCCTGCCCTATTGGAAGTCCTCTGAAAATTCCGTTTGTGAAAATTCCACCTGCGATAAAATCATTTGCTCTTGACAAAAACATACGATTTGCCCAATAAACGTGCAGTTTATTGCCTGCTTGCGAAGGCGTAGTGCCTTTGTTCCAAACTCTTACCCATACAATGCCAGATTCGTGGTCGCTGATGTTGCAGCCAGTAATTTCCGTACCGTACAGGTCTTTGAGTTGAATGTCGGGGCTGTTCCAAGTAATAGCGCGAGGGTTTGGCTCAGTGCCGTCATCGTTGAGGTAGTCGCGAATCATTAAGCCAACAGGTTTGACAACATCTCTAAATGAAACAGAAGGGTCGCCAAAGTAGTTCCAAGTCAAAAAAGTATTAATTCCACTACTGCCGTACTTATCAATCATAGAACAAGAACCATTGAAACATAACTCGCTGTATGTATCAAAATCTTCATTGGTAAGCAATTCATTAAATTTGTCTTGTGCTTCCATTGGTGGTGACCAAGGTTGAGAAATAGAAGCCCCATAAAAACCTATAGCACCTGTTGGCGATTGACTGTTTGATGCTCTTAACCACGTTTCAGCAAAACAAGTTGAACTTACAAAATCACCATTTAAACAAGCAACAGAAAAAATAAATGGAAAATTTGAATTAATTAATGAATTTACATTTGAATTTGTAAAAATACTTGTTACCCATCTATCAACATCACCGTGCCCAGTGTAATTTATTAAAGAAACTCCGTTATTAACAACATCTGCAACCATAGAAACAGTAGGGTTTCCAGCAGCGTCTACTACACCCTGACTACCATCATATAATTCACTGACATCAGTATAATGCCAATTTAATAATTCTTGCCTAATGTTGCGTAAATGTTCATAATCATATTCACCGTCATCACCAGTCCCCTGACTACTTGCAATTCCCAAACCGTGATTGTACCACATAGTTTGTTCTTTTTGCATATTCTCATAGGCAATAGTTCTATTTACCATTGTATTAACTTGATTGACATTTTCGGCGGAAAATCTACCTACAAAAATATCTGGATATGAATCATTGCCTGACAATAAAGAATAAGAAGGGTCTGAACCTTTGCCCGAAACAATGAAAGTTGGAACTTGATTATTGTCGCCGACAAGTAGCACAAAGGTTAGTTGGTTATCTGCGTTGTATTTATTTTGAATGAATTGTTTAATAGCAGCAGAAGTATTTCCTGCGGCACTAACACTAACCATTTCTGTTGGTAACCCAATGCTATTTTTGTGATTAACAAAAGGTTGCATTTCATTCAAAAAACCATCGTAGCAAATAATCAACATTTTTTCGACATCAGAAGATTGTTCCCCTCTTTCAAAAGTAGAATAATTTAGAAAGTGATTTTTCCAAATTCCGTCAAAATACTTATTTTTCAAATTTTTTGTTTGAGACAATGAGTTTATTGTATTAGTTCCACTGAAAGAAATTTGTATTTTCAGTTGCGTATATATCCTCAATTTTTGTTGAACAGGGTTGTAAGCAAATGGATAAATGTTTAAAACCATACCTCGCTTGTCCTTAATCAAATAAGGACTGCCCAGTTCGTATAAATTTTGAGGAAAAAAAGAATTTTGAGAATAAACGTCTGAAAAAGTGTATGGAACACTATCGGGATTTATTGTTCTCAACAATATACCTTTTGAGGGCGCAACTTGAAAATCAAAATCTTCATACTGCGTTTCAATTACATTTGCAACAACTCCCGAAGAATTGGGAATTAATATGCTTTGTGTAATCTTTGCTAAATCAGGATATCCTTGCTCACTTATTTGAGTACCCTCTGGAATAGAAACCGAATAAAATGTACTACCTTGTATAGTAACAGGTTTCTTGTTGTAATTTCCTAATGTTACATTAAGAATCAATGATTGTTCGGTACTTGAAATAATATCAACTTTATTGGTTTGTTGGTTTATTATTTCTTTGTTTTGAGCACCTACAAATGCCGAACTCAAAATTACAACGCTGATTAATAAAAATTTTAAATTTTTCATTGTACATTAGCATTAAAATATTTTGAAAAAAATTTGTCCATATCATTGTTTGGCGAATCAAAATTTACCTCAAACAGATATTGAACATCTGCCAAATCAGTAAAGTAGTAGTCAAATGTATAATAACATTCACATCTGCAATACTGCTCTTGATTAATTGTTGTATCTGATATTTGCAAAATTATTTTGTTTGATGTAACATCATAATTTGCTTCCATCGAAGCACAACAAATGTAGTTAATACCAACTGTAACCTTTAACGTTCCATTTTGAAAATCAAAAATTATGGTGTCTTGTTGTTCTGTTTCATCGCCACGAGTTTCACCTAAATCGTATTGATTATTACAACCACCTAATTCCATTTTCACAAACTTTACATTGTTAGTTGGCGGTATGTTATGCCTGCAAGCAAAACTTGCAATTGTTATCAGCAGTAAAACTGCTGCCATTCCTAAAAAAAGTTTTAGATTTTTCATTATGTATAAATTTTTTATAAAAAATAAATTTATAAAATCATATAACAAAGGTGTGTGGTATTACTCTTTGAAATATCGCCCCTCGCGTTTTGCAGTAATACTTTTCAAAACAAACTTCGGGGCTTAAACTAAGTGCCAGAGCGCGGAAATACCATTCCGTAGCAAAAATAAAACTGCGCCAAACAAACGTAAGGCACAGCAAGAACAGTATCAAATAAAGTGTTTGAAGTGTTATAAGTCGGCGGATAAACCTTAAAGGTATTAA
>JAISKN010000246.1 GCA_031260925.1 Prevotellaceae bacterium
CTAAGAAAAACTTAAAAGTTTTTCTTCTTTGCGTTCTTAAAAATAAAATTTAAAATCAGTAGTAAAAAAATAAATAATATACTAAATATCAAATAATTATATCAAATTAATAAAAAAAACTTTGCGCCTTTGCGTTTAATATAAAAACTGTTTTAAAGTGTTTTTCAATAGATTGCGTGTCAAGCCCGCAATGACACCTGCTTTTGATTTTTTTGTCAATTATTAGAAGTTTCCATAAACTATCAACTACAAACTATTAATCAATCCAACCGTATGCACTGCTGCTACGCCTGCCGTTTCTGTCCGCAGCCGAGCATTTCCGAGCGAAACCGACTGAAAACCAACACTTTCCGCTGCTTTTACTTCCTCTTCCGAAAAATCGCCCTCTGCGCCAATCATCACCAGCGTACTTTGTTTTGGCTGGCAAATTGAGAAAAGCGGAGTTTTGGGAGTGTTGTAGCAATGCGCGATAAAACGCTGATTTTCTGTTGTTTGCGTGATAAAATCGTTGAAATTCGTTATCGGATTGAGTTTTGGCAGATAGGCTTTTAAAGATTGTTTTGCTGCGGAAACAATGATTTTTTCCAACCGCGAAATATTAACGGTTTTCCGTTCCGAATATCTGCAAACGAGCGGTGTAATGCAATCAACGCCGATTTCAACCGCCTTTTCTACAAACCACTCAAACCTGTCAATGTTTTTTGTGGGCGCAACTGCCAAATGCAGGTAATAGCCGCGCTTTTCAAACTCTTTTTCAACTGAAATAATGTCAATTTGCGTGCATTTTGCATCTGGAACGGTTATTTTGGCAGTAAAAAGATTTCCCTTGCCGTCAATCACCTGAATTTCCTCATTTTGCCTCATTCTCAACACTTTGGCACAATGAAACGACTCCTCTGGCGGCAGTGTTGAAGTCTCTAAAATATTTTCAGAAAGGAAAATAGTCATTTTTTATAAGAAATTAATTTTTGCAAAATTACAAATTAATTTTTATTTTCAAAAAAAACGTTTTGGTACGTTTTTTGTTAGTACAAATAATTAATGTATTTTCTTTGCGGCTTTCCGTCTTCGCGCCTTTGCGTTAAGAAATATATTTTGAACGCAAAGACGCGAAGGCACAAAGACGCAAAGTATTATATTAATAATTTTATTGCATTTAACTTTATTATCAAAAATTAAAATTTTTAAAAAAAAATTATGAAAAAAACAGTTTTTATAATGTCTATGATTGCGATTGTGGCAGGCTGCAACTCTTGCAAAACAAAACAAAAAGCCGCTGAAACTCAACAACCTGCAACGACTGCAGAAATGCTCGTTGGAAAACATTGGCAACTTGTGGAACTCAACGGAAAAGCCGTTGAAACAGAGGCTTTTATCAGTTTCGGCAAAGATTTTAGATTTAATGGAAATCTCGGCTGCAACCTTATGAACGGCACTTACGAACTTACAGGCGACACAAGAATTCATTTTGACCAAGTTGTCAGCACAAAAAAAATGTGCTTGAATATGACAGTCGAAGAGGAATTTGCAAAAGTGCTTGAAATTGCCGACAGTTATTACGTTTCTGACAACGAATTGATTTTCAACCGTGCGCGTATGTCGCCATTGGCAAAATTTGTTAAAAAGTAGAAAGTGTTTGAGTAGAAAGTAGAAAGTAGAAAGTAAAAAGTAGAAAGTAAAGAGTAGCAAGTAGCAAGTTTTCGGCTCACAATATTTTCCATATTTACCTAAACTTGATACTCACTACTCAATACTCTTTACTTGGCACAAAATCTTTTTTTGCCGTTTTGCGCTTTTTTGCGTAATTTTGCAAAGTTTTTTTACGCAGAGAGCGCAAAAATAATTTACAATTTGTAATTTAAAATTTACAATTAATTAAAAGAATGCACATTTCAGAACTTTCATATCGTTACCGCACAATATTTTATGTGCTGCTGTTTATGATTGTTGTCGGGGGAATTTACGCTTTTATGCGCATCAGCAAGTTGGAAGACCCCGAAATTGTTATTATGCAGGCAGTGGTGGTAACAATTTACCCCGGTGCGTCTGCGGAGGAGGTAGAGCAACAAGTTACCGCAGTGCTTGAAAACGAAATTCGTACCATTCCCAATATTTCAGAGATAAAATCTACTTCGGCGGCAAATATGTCGCAAATCAACGTGCTGCTCAAATTTTCTGTGCCTGACAAAGAGATTATTCAGTATTGGGATATTTTGCGTAAAAAAATCGCCGCTGCAAAATTGAGTTTGCCGTCTGGTGCGCAAGAGCCGATGGTTATTGACGATTTCGGAGATGTGTTCGGAATGTTTTACGCGCTCACAGGCGATGGTTTTTCGTATGATGAACTTGATAAATACGCAGATTTTTTCAAAAAAGAACTTTTGTTGATAGACGGCGTTAAGCGCGTTAATATTTTCGGCAGTCAGCCCTCGAATATTGACATTGAACTTTCTGCCGATAAAATGAGCCAACTCGGCGTTTATCCTGCGCAAATAGTGCTTGCCGTCAATAGCGCAACTTCGCCCGTTTATGCAGGCTCGTACCAAGAGGGCGACAACACAGTCAGGCTTGCGGTAAATGGCGAATTTGACAGCATAGAAGACATAAAAAATCTTTGGATAAACGGTTTTGAAAACGACAGATTCCGCTTGTGCGACATTGCCAATATTTCGGTAAAACAGCAGGAACCTGCGCGTTTTACTTTTTTGGACAACGGCAAACCTGCATTGGCTTTCGGCATTTCGATGGAGTCTGACGTGAATGTGATTGATGTCGGCAAAAGGGTAGATAAGCGAATGAACGAACTGATGACTTCAATTCCGCAGGGCGTGGAAATGAAGAAATTATTTTTTCAGCCTACAAAAGTCAGTTTCGCAATTTCGCATTTTATGCGCGATTTGATAATTGCTGTCGTGGTGGTGATTGCGGTGCTGATGTTGGCAATGAATTTCAAAAGCGGACTTATTATTTGCGCCTCATTATTTATAATAACGCTTTCTGTTTTCCCCATTTTGATGGCTTTGGGCGGCACTTTACAGCGAATTTCGCTCGGCGCGCTTGTGCTTGCTTTGGGAATGCTGGTCGATGATTCTATTGTGGTGCTGGACAGTATTTTAGTGGCTTTGCAACAAAAAAAGCCGCTGAAAACGGCGTTGTTTGTCGCGCCGCGCAAAACGGCAATGCCGCTGCTTTGCGGTACGTCAATAGCAATCGTGGCGTTTTTGCCCGTCTATCTGTCAAAAGACGTGGCGGCAACCTACATTGGCGATTTGTTTATCGTGCTTTGCATTGCTTTGGGCGTAAGTTGGGTGGTGTCGCTCACACAAGTGCCTGTGTTTGCAGCGCAAATATTGAATTTTAGAAAATACAGAAATAATGATAAAAAACCTTTTACAGGAAAATTTTACCGCGCATTAAGAAAAATTTTAAATAAATTAATGCAGCATAAAATTTCAACAATTTCTGTAATGCTGCTTTTAATGATAATCGCGTTTTTCGGTTTTACAAAGGTTAAACGCGCCTTTTTTCCCGATTTTCTTTATGACCAGGCGTATGTGGAATATACTTTGCCAAAAGATGTGAGCGTTGACAGGACTGTTGCCGATATGAAAAAGATTTCTGCCGATTTATTAAAAATTGACGGAATAAAAAATGTTGCCGCTGCGCACGCAATGACGCCGATGAGGTATTGCCTTGTACGCGCAGTCAATCAAATCGGCGATAATTATGCAGAATTTATAATAGATTTTGACGATTATAAAACAATGCAGAAGTTGCGCCCGACAATCGAACAGTATTTTTACGACAACTATGCCGATGCCTATTCGCGTTTCCGCCAATACAACATTTCGATAATGACAACGCACACGGTTGAGGTGGAATTTTCGGGCAAAGACCCAAAAGTTTTGCGCAATCTTGAGCAGCAGGCAGAGGCAATTATGCGCAAATGCGATTTGATAAATCAGCACACCATTTGTGCCGACCTTACCGAGCCGAGTAAAATTCTTTTGGCGAATTATGCGCAGCCGCAGGCGTTGCAGACAGGCACTTCGCGCACAGACGCAAGCAACGCGCTGCTCGCCGCCACAGACGGTCTTCCGATTGGCGCGTTCAGAAAAGACGGCGTTTCGATGCCGATAAATCTCAAAATCAGAAACAAAGACGGCTCGCGCATTACCGATTTAAACAATCTGCCTGTCTGGAATTTGATACCGAATTTAAGGGCAATTAATAAAAATGACTTGAAAAATGTGGTTGTCGGCAACCAGACTGAAAGCGATTTGCAGAAAAAAGTGATTTCGCCTGTGCCGTTGAGCCAAATCACCGACAACGTTTCGCTTGATTGGGAAGAGTCTGTGGTGTTGCGGACAAATTCTATGCGGACAATTCAGGCGCAGTGCGACCCGATTGCAGAGTCAAGCCCGAATGATGTTATATCGCAAATTCGCGATGAAATAGAACAAATACCGTTGCCCGAAGGATACACAATGCGTTGGTGCGGCGAACATCAATTAATGACGCTCGCAATGAAAAATATTATCAAACTGCTGCCGCTCACCGCTATTTTGATTGTCTTTTTGCTTATTTTGCTTTTTAATGATTTAAGAAAAATGGCGATTGTGATATTGTGCGTACCGTTTGCATTTATCGGCATTGTGCCGAGTTTGCTGCTGTTCGGACAGCCGTTTTCGTTTGTGGCGATAGTCGGCACAATCGGAATGTCGGGTATGCTGATACGAAATTCGGTGGTGCTGATAGACGAAATTGACTTGCAGATTGAGGCGGGCAAAACGCGCTACAACTCAATCATTGATGCCACTATTTCGCGCCTCCGCGCCGTAATGATGACCTCAACAGCAACAATGCTCGGCGTAATACCGCTACTCACCGACCCGATGTATGCTGCGCTTTCGGTTACAATTATCGGCGGACTTTTGGTCGGCACAGTGATAACATTAATTTTATTGCCGATTTTATACGCAATGTTTTTTGGAATAAAAAAGAATTGAAAAATCAAAGTTTTTTGTAACTTTGCAGTTGGAAAATTTATAACATTTAAAAACAAAAATTTATGACAAATACTGCTTTTACAGGCGATGATGTAATAGTTGGCAGCCATATTTTACAAACAGGCTTTCAACCGCCGAAATTTGTTAATGGCGTACCCGAAGGCTATATGACGGGAGACGAATTTGTAAAACGAGTAAAACACAGAATAACAAATTTTTACCGCGCAAATGGTTTAAGTATAATAAAAATAATTTAAAATAATTAATTCAACTTTCGCAAGTTAAAAAATATGCAAAAAATAAACCTGATTTTAACCTGATAAATAAACAAAACAACCTGAGTAACAGTAAAATAACTCCTTACCTTACCTGATTACCTAATTAAAAACATAATCAAGTTAAAGTAAAACAAAATCAGGTAATCAGGTTGATTGTGGCGGGAATTTCCTTGTTACTCAGGTTGTTTAGTAAGAAAAATCAGGTAAAAATCAGGCTTTACTAATTGCCTGTCAATCAATATAATACAAAATATAAAACTTTTACAATTTACTGATATGCAACACATTAAGTAACTTGCGAAAGTTGAATAATTAAGGTGCAAAAAATAAAATACATTATAACACAGAATACACAGAGAACCACAGAGAAAAATTTATTTTTCGTTCTCTGCGAACTCTGTGTTATGAAAACAAATTCCAAAGGAATTTAACTGTTATAAGTTTATTTCGCGTTCATTAACAAAATCATAAAATAGAAACACCCACGATAACAAATTGACACAAAAGGGAATGATTATTTTTCTGTGTCAATCTGTGTAATCAGTGGATAAAAAAATAATAAGATGAAAAAAATTTTCACTCGTGAGGTAAAAATTGGGCTTACATTTGTAATTGCCATTCTTGTCCTGTTTTTTGGACTGAATTTTTTGAAGGGAATAAATATTTTTACTCCTTCCAATCACTATTTCGCTAAATATCAGAATGTTGGCGGGCTTGTGGTTTCAAATCCTGTTATGGTAAAAGGCTACAAAGTTGGGCAAGTGCGCAGCATTAAATACAATTTTGCTGACGAAAA
>JAISKN010000314.1 GCA_031260925.1 Prevotellaceae bacterium
GGTTGAATTTTTATAATGAACCACAGAGAACACGGAGTTACACAGAGAAAAATTTTAATTTTTCTACTCTGTGGTCTTAAAAAATATAAAATCGAATGAATAATATAAAATATAAACAATATTTTTTATAAAGAACGAGAACACGGAGAAAATTTTATAAATAAAATTAAAAAAACTCTGTGAATTCTGTGTCCTCTGTGGTTAAAAAATAAAAATAACAATTTCAACCCCAGATTTGCATAATTAATTGAAAATGAAACATTTATAATAAAACAAAATAAAATTGGTTTTATTACATTTTTTTTTGTTAAAATAAACAGAAAATTTTGTAACTTTGCACGATTTTTCGGATAATGAACAATGATTTATTTTTCATTGTCAATTATTCATTATTAATCGTTCATTTTTAATAAAAAAATATATGGTAAATTCATTGTTTTTAACAGTTCTTATTACAGGAATAGTGCTTGTGGTGGCTGGCGGAGGCTTGGCGCTTTTGCTTGCTCCGCGCAGTTTTAACGACCAAAAAGGCGAGCCGTATGAGTGCGGAGTGCCAACGCGCGGCACATCGTGGATGCAGTTTAGGACTGGCTATTATTTGTACGCCATACTTTACTTAATGTTTGATGTGGAAACTGTTTTGCTGTTTCCTTGGGCAAATGTTGTGCGGGAACTTGGTTTTACAGGGCTGTACAGCATTTCGTTTTTTATTGTAATTCTGTCGCTCGGCTTGGCTTATGCGTGGAAAAAAGATGTTCTGAAATGGAAATAAAACAGGCAGTAAATGCCTAAAAGCCTATCGCCTAATGCCTAAAATAGCCTATCGCCTAAATTAAATCGTAAATCAAAAATCGTAAATAAAGTTTATGAAACCCAAGATAAAAAATATTCCTTACGAGGAATTTAACGACAACGAATATCTCGAAAATTATGTTGAGGAATTGAGAAAAAACGGTGTAAATGTTTTTCTCGGTACGCTTGACGATGTGATAAATTGGGGACGTTCCAATTCTGTCTGGCCTCTGATTTTTGCCACATCTTGCTGCGGAATTGAGTTTATGGCAACCGCTGCCGCGCATCACGACATTTCGCGTTTTGGAATGGAGGTTACCCGAAATTCGCCGCGCCAAGCCGATTTAATGGTCGTTGCAGGAACACTCACGCACAAAATGGCACCGCTTTTAAGGCGCGTTTATGACCAGATGTCAGAGCCGAAATATGTTTTGGCAATGGGCGGCTGCGCAATTTCTGGCGGTCCTTTCGTCAATTCGTATCACGTTGTGAATGGCGTTGACAAAATTATCCCTGTTGATGTATTTGTGCCGGGCTGTCCGCCGCGCCCAGAGTCGCTTTTCTACGGCTTAATGCAGTTGCAGCGCAAAATCAAACTTGAAAATTTTATGGACAAATCAATGGACAAATTTAAGAAATATTGATTATGGAAATTACAGGCAAAATTTATTTATAAAATATAGAAAAGTAGCATAAAAAGCATTTTTACAATGTCAATAGAGTACAATAAAAATAAAAAATATTCCAAATTGGAGTTAATGGAAATGGCTTTTCAGGAAAGTTTGCTTTCTGTGTCGGAACATACAGATAAACCTGACCCGAAAGTTGGCGCAATTCTAACAACTGCCGATGGGAAAATTTTAGCAACCGCTCATCGCGGCGAGTTGCGAGTTGGCGAACATTGTGAATATACTTTGATTGAAAGAAAATTACAGTCGGAAAATTTGCAGGGCTGTAATTTATATGTAACGCTCGAACCCTGTACCGATGAATCGCGCAAAACGCCAAAACGAGGCTGTTCTACACATATTACAAAAGCAAGATTGGGAAAGGTTTTTATTGGTATTCGCGACCCTAATGTTGATATTGAAAATAAGGGTGCAAATTTCTTAATTTCACAGGGCATTGAAGTAGAAGATTTTAACCCTGAAATTGCCGATAAAATCAGAGAAAATTTAAAAGATTTTATCAATTATCAGGAAGAACAAAAACTGATAATTCAACAAAAAACAGAAGAAAAACCTGTTGAATATCTTAAACAGTCGGTATTAAATACACAAATTTCTTTGTTTTCGAGTAATGCAATAAATACATTTATTCAATATTCAAAAGCCGAATTTTCGTATCCTTCTCCAGAATTTAATGATTGGGCATTCGCTTTCGGATTGCTTACAAAAGATAAAAACGAATTGATACCTACGCATTTAGGATTATTGCTATTTGGCGAAAATATATTGCAGCATTCTATTTTTAAGGTTGAAATTGATTACGGCAACGGTAATACCGAAATAAAAGATTTTGAAAGTCCTGTTGCTACTCAACTTCCAAGAATTATAGATTTTGTAAAAGATAAGGCACTCAAACTTACTATTGACAGAAGTAGCGCAAAACGTGAAACTACGGCAGATTTTCCTGTTGAAATTTTGCGGGAAGTCATTGCTAATGCCATTATTCACAGAGATTACAGTATCGAAAACTCCACTAATTATTTGTATATTGGTGCGGATAAAATTATAGTTAGAAGTCCGGGAATGCCTGTGCCGCCATTGACAGTAGAAGAAATGCAAACGTTTGATATACCGTCAATCAGCCGAAATCCCAAAATTATGTACGTTTATAATCGTATGGGAATGGCGGAACAGCGCGGAATTGGCTTGCGAAATCTAAAACATTTGCCAGAATACGGTTTTATTAAACCATTTATTAAATTGATAGCCAACATTTTGGAAATAACGATTGTTCGTAATATAGCAATATTGCCTGAATTGAAAGAGAATACGGCAAAACTAACGCAGGAAGAGCAGAACGGCTTATTATTTATAGAACAAAAAGGCAAAATATCTGTAAAAAATTATGCAGAACATTTTGGTTTAACGGAGAAAACCGCACAAAGACGAGTTAAAGATTTGTTAGATAAAAAGTTAATTGAAACGGTCGGCGAAAATCGTTGGATAAAGTATAAATTAAAAGAATAGTTTATCAAGGACAAAATCAAGGACAAATTGTCCTTGACAATCATACCTTTTTTAAGAAAAATCGCATCAAGGACAAAGTCAAGGACAAAATGTCCTTGACGATTATGCCTTTTTAAAGAGAAATCATATCGATGACAAAATATAGGACAAAATGTCCAATAGAACGACACCTTTTTTTGAAAAAGTTGTATATTGGACATTATAAAAGACAAAATGTCCAATAGAACGACACCTTTTTAAAGAAAAATCGTATCAAGGACAAAATATAGGACAAAATGTCCAATAAAATAAAATGATACCTTTTTTGAGAAAAGTTGCATAAAATAAAAATATTAGAAATATCATATAAAAATATATGGAAAAAATAATTGAACTCATACAAAAAACTGCATCAAGCGCGGTGATTGAAGAAAATAAAATTCTGACAATCACAGTTGAACCGAAAGAGGCGCACGTATTGTTTGCCACGCTTTATAATAACGAAAATTTGCCTTTTGATTTTCTTAAATATCTGATTGGCAAAGATTTGGGTGAAAATTTGGAAGTGGAATATTTGGTTTCTTCTTCCAAAAACAGTGCTGTCGAA
>JAISKN010000331.1 GCA_031260925.1 Prevotellaceae bacterium
AATTCCGAGCGGAGTTAGGGTTTAAATTTATACATAATTACAACAACCAATCTTCGTAATTCTTCAAGTTCCGATGAGAGCGTTCGACAAATATTCCTGAATTTGCCCAAAAAGAAGTAAGAATTGATTTTCAAAAGGTGGAGTGCTTCCTCCGAAAAGTCTGCCGCCTTTTCAAAAAAACATACCGAGCAAATTAGAGAAATAGTAAAGAAATTATATTTGGCTATAAGTGGATTTTTTCACAACATTCCGCTGATTATAAATTTCTATAACCAGCGGAATCAAATAAATAATATCACTTTCCGCTGATTATAACTCCGAAAAAGTAGCGGAATCCATATTTTTTTATACCTTTGTAAAGGAGTTAATGCCGAAAATCCTTACAACAAAGAGTAGGCAAAACAAAAAAGTGTTTTTTGACCTATTGGTTTACACGAGAAACGATTAAACTTTCGGTAAAAATCAAAATATTTTGATTTTTACCGAAAGTTTTGTATATTTGCAAAAATTATTATCGTATGAAACGAAAAATTACAGAAGCACTTTTGCAATGGAAACAGTCGAAAGACAGAAAGCCGTTGATAGTCAATGGCGCAAGGCAAATCGGCAAAACATACAGCATTTTGGAGTTCGGAATGTCTGAATATCAGAATATTGTGCATCTAAATTTGGAAAAAAACAAAGTGGCTGCAAATATATTCGAGGATGATTTAACGCCTTTCGTATTAGTACAGAAATTGGAATCGTTTACTGAAGATAGAATTTTACCCGGCACAACGCTTCTATTTTTTGACGAAATTCAGGCTTGCGAAAGGGCATTGACGTCTTTGAAATATTTTTGCGAAGATGCGCCTCAATATCACATTATTGCAGCAGGAAGTTTGCTTGACGTGGCTGTTAATCGCGAGAAATATTCTTTTCCGGTCGGCAAAGTCGATGAATTGAATATGTATCCGCTTGATTTTGAGGAATTTCTTTGGGCGATGGGCAAAGAGTTTTTTGTCGAGGAAATCAGAACTCATTTTGAGCAAAATTTAACTTTGTCGGAGCCGCTTCATAAACTTGGACTTGATTTGTTCTATAAATATTGTATCGTTGGCGGAATGCCGGCTGTGGTAAATAATTTTTTGAAATACAACAGTTTCCTGACGATACAGGACGAACTGGCAAAGATTATGAACGAATATCTTGCCGATATGTCGAAGTATGCTACGACTGCCACAAGTGTAAAAATCCGCGCCTGCTACGATTCCATACCCACGCAACTGTCGAAAGGAAACCGCAAATTTCAGTACAAAATCGCAATGAAAGGCGGCACCACGTCTATTTTTGGCGAGTCGATTGACTGGTTGCTGTCGGCAGGAATTGTGTTGAAGTGCCGCAAAATAGAACAGGGCGTGATGCCGTTGAAAGGACAGATTGATTTTAGCGATTTCAAACTCTATATGAGCGACACAGGTATGCTTACGATGCACTCGGCGTTTCCGTATCAGATGATTATCAATTCGATAGAAGTGGATAACGGATTCCTTGGCGGGCTGGCAGAAAACTTTGTAGCACAGGACTTTGCAAACAAACGGATTCCGCTTTATTACTGGAAAAGCGGCGAGAGCGCCGAAGTTGATTTTGTCGTTCAATCGGGCATTGACATAATCCCGATTGAAGTAAAAAAAGGCAGACACAACCGCGCAATAAGTTTGTCAAATTTTGTAAAACGCTACAACTGTCCGTATTCAATCAAGATTTCGCAAAAGAATTTTGGCTTTGAAAACAACATCCGTTCTGTGCCGTTTTATGCCCTCTTTTGTTTAAGGTTTGATTAAACTTGCCAAGAAAATCAGAATATTTTGATTTTTACCGAAAGTTATATACGGAAAATATTTATCGAAAATCGTGTAAACCAATTATCAAAAAAAAGTTTACACGATTTTTTTTGCGAAAAAACTAAAAAACAAAGGAGTTAATGGTAAAATTTGAGAAAAAATTTGTTATTACTAAAATTTGTTGTACTTTTGCATTTGGCTATTAAGTCGGAAAAAATCAAAATTTTCTGATTTTTTCTAAGTTATTGGTAATTTTGCAAAAACAAATAGAATATGAAACGAAGAATTTCAGAGCAACTTGTAGCTTGGAAAAATCGCGAAGAACGTATGCCATTAATTGTCAATGGGGCGCGTCAGATTGGTAAAACATACATTATCAACGAGTTTGGCGCGAATGAATTTGCGGATACGGTTTATGTGAATTTGGAAACAAATCCTGTTATTCGCAGTTATTTTGAAGGCGATATTTCGCCAAAAACGCTTGTACCTTTGCTTGAAAACAACACAGGCAAACGCATTATTGCAGGCGAAACCCTGCTTTTCCTTGACGAAATTCAGGCAAGTGAACGGGCTTTGACTTCATTGAAATATTTTTGCGAACTCGCATCCGAATATCACGTTGTGGCGGCGGGTAGTTTGCTTGGCGTTGCTATCAATCGTGAGGAGTATTCTTTTCCTGTGGGTAAAGTCGATGAAATGAATATGTATCCGCTTGATTTTGAAGAATTTCTTTGGGCAATGAATAAAGAGACTCTTTGCGAAAAAATCAGGGAGCACTACGCTGAAATGAAACCGATGCCGGATGCGTGGCACAATGCGGCTTTGGAAATGTATAATCTTTATTGTATTGTAGGTGGAATGCCTGCTGTAATTAAGGATTACCAAAAAAATAACAGTTTTTTGACTATTCGCGATACGCAGGGAAAAATCCTCAATGAGTATATTTCGGATATGTCAAAGTATTCAACGTCAGCTACAAACATTAAAATTCGCGC
>JAISKN010000013.1 GCA_031260925.1 Prevotellaceae bacterium
ACTGTAAATGATGCCTGCAAAAGTCCGTCTGCATATTCTGCTATAACATCACAACTTTGTAATGCCTGACGTGTAAGACCGCCCTTGTTAATATCAGGGTTATATGTAACTACGTCTCCAGCAGCGTTTTTATACCGAAGGAAAATTGTCGGATTAGGCAATGCTCTTACGCGGAATTTCTGAGAACCCATTGAAATTGACCTACCATCAACATTTGCTGTTACAGAAATTGTTACTCCATCATAACTTGATGGTCTGCAAATATACAAGTCGCCTGACCTTTCAATTTTGGCATTTGTAGCAGAAACTGTTAATTTATCTGCCGTAAAGCCAGGAGCCGAAATACTCATTCTATTTGCATAACCCATATAAACTACGTTCATATCTTGGTTTGCAATAGTTGTTGAAGGTGCTACAACCGAATATTCATCTTTTATAGGATAATCTTTATCTTTTCCTGTTATGGGGTCTTTTAAAGTAATTTTACCTGTAAGAGGATGTGTTCCTATTGCCCCTGCACCTGTTGTAAACCAACCATCTCTATCTGTTACTGTTATGCCATTTACAAAAATTTCTGGTCTTGCATTTGTATCTCTTGCGGCAAGCATAATTCTTGCTCTATAAGAAGTACCTGAAACTACAGTTTTTGAATCTGGAATAACTACCGCGCTAACTTCATTAACTCTATAATCACCTGCATCAGTCTGATTTTTCAAATATGTGATAAGTTCTGTTTCTGTTGATTTTACGTCGCTTTGCAGTTTGGAAAGCATTGTAATTGCTGCAGCCAATGGCATTGATTCAAAATTAGCATCAACCCATTTTACAGGCAATCCTCTGCCTGTGATTGGTTCCGTTGAAAAAAGCCTGTCAAAATCTTTAAGTTTTTGTGCTGTACTTGGGTCGTTAGGGTCAAATGTTCCCTTTACATATTTGCAATAGTCGTCAATTTTCTTTTTTAATTCTACACCGTGACCATTTGTAAGACCATAGTTGCTTGCAGGCTCTGTTTTGTCTTTTCCGTCAATTTCATACTCGTCAATATTTGCAGCAGACACAACCGTTCCATCTTTCAGTTTTAGATTTTTACCATCAGCAAGTTTTATCAACTCATACTTGAAACTTTTAATATATTCATAAAAGTCATCTGATTTAGTTTTAACATCATTCGCTTGAATTAACCAAGGACCAATTTTGTCGGGATATCTTTTGGCTTGTTCCGCAAAACTCTCCATCAAATAGTCGTTCCTTTCTTCTGTTGATTCAATAGTTGTTAGCAAACTTTTATTAACCATTGTAAAACCTTTGAGAATATCGGCAGATACATTCAGTGCCAACATCGCGGTAAGCACCAAATACATCATTGCTATCATTTTTTGTCTCGGTGTTTCCGGACAATTCTTTGCTCCACTCATTATTTTTTAGATTTTATTTAGACTTTTAGATTTTAGACTTTAGATTTTAGATTTTAGACTTTAGATTTTAGACTTTTAGATTTTAGACTTTTAGACTTTAGACTTTAGACTTTTAGATTTTAAACTTTAGACTTTAGATTTTTAGATTTTAAACCTTGAAGTCTATTAATCTATTGTCTATTATCTATTTGTCTATTATCTATTGTCTATTTGTCTATTAATCTAATATCTATTGTCTATCAATCTATTGTCTATTTGTCTATTAATCTAATGTCTATTATCTAATATCTATTTATCTATTTGTAATTAAATAAAATTAACTGCGAATTGCATTAAGCATATTGCCATATACATTATTCAAATCTGAAACCTGTTTTGCAAGTTTTTCGGTTTGTTGTTTGTAGGCTGCCATATCATTGGCTGTGGCAACAACGGTAGCAAACAATTTCTCCATATCAGAAGATGCGGCTGTAATTTTGCCTGTTTGTGCGCTGATAGCCTCACTTTGAGTTTTAATTGCCTGAGCCTGACCTTCAATATTTTTGAGTTCTAATTCATAAATAGAATTGATTGCACTCATTGAATTATGCAGAGCGTCTGTTTTTGCAGCATAGTTTTTTGTGCCTGCGCTAACAGTTGACAAAGTGTTTGAAATTTCTTGATATGATTTAAACAAGCCATCTGAAACAGAGTCAAGATTTTTCTGTTTTGATGCAAAAGATGCTGCTGCGTCTGATGCCTCAGTAAGATTTTGAGCAAATACAACGCTTGTTGTAGCGGCTTTTGAAATATCGCCAAGTTGTCCTGCTGTTTCACTCAACTGTTTGATGCCAGATTCGAGTTTTTTGCTGTCTTCTTGAGAAAGCGATGCGTTTGGAAGGGCAGAGCCTCTGCCTAACGATACAGCATCTTCCTCTTCTCCAACCAAAGTTGGAAACATATTTTCCCAATGATAATTTTTGTGCGGTTTTTCAAAAACGCCGATAAAGAACAGAATTGCCTCTGTAACCATACCCAGTGTTAGAATTTCACTTGCGAACATCCAGTGCTGAATTTTAAACAAAGCACCAATGATAACGATAGATGCGCCGACTGAATAGAATGCTCCTACAGTTCTTTGTCCTACTGGACTGTTGTACCAAGTCATAAAAGCACTTGGTTGTTTAACTGCTGTTGCCTGTGTTTTAGCCATAATAATTTTTTATTTTTTTAGTTATTTTTTAAGATTAATTTTTTTAGAAAAATATTTTTTTAATTGCCAATGTAAGAACGAACACAACGGAAACCGATAGAGGCACGTCTGCGTGTTTGATACTCATAGTCGCGCGCACCGCATTGGAGGAATGCGCCAACATCTTTCCACGAGCCGCCTTTTATAACTTTACGTTTCATAATAGCGCGGTCGTTACTTTTTGAATGATACGAATATGCAGGATTAAAGTCTTTGGTGAAAGAGTTCATTTCCTGGTCATAAGTATCGCGTGTCCATTCTGCAACATTGCCAGCCATATCAAACAAACCGTAGTCGTTTGGATTGTAGGTAGCCACTTTGCAGGGGTAAAGGTAACCGTCTTCGGTGTAGTTGCCGCGCATCGGTTTGAAGTTTGCAAGGAAACAGCCTCTATAATCGCGTATGTATGGTCCGCCCCAAGGATAAATGGCATTGTGTCTGCCGCCACGCGCTGCGTATTCCCATTCTCCCTCTGTGGGCAAACGGTATTCCTGCACTCTCGGCAAGCCTGCATTTTTGTAAAGTTCTGTACGCCAATGGCAGAAAGCAACTGCCTGGTCCCAAGAAACGCCTACAACAGGAAATTCGCCAAAGCCTGGGTGAGCAAAATAACTGTGCATCATCGGCTCGTTGAAACTGTATGTAAATTCGCGCATCCAAACCATTGTGTCAGGATAGATATTAATAATGCGGGTATAAATAAAATCGCTACGTGCTTTGAGCGGCTTAACAAGTACGGTGTCGTGAATAACGCCGTCTGATGTCTGCCAAGCAGAATCCACGCGCACCATTGCGCCTGGGTTGTAACTGTTTGTATATGGATTAAACTCGTTGCCCTGTTTTGCAGCCTCGTCATAATCTACAGCAACATAGCGATAGACCATAATTTGACCGTTAAGTTGTCCGTAGTCAATTTTGTCCGCACCGTAATAATACATCTGCTGAACAGCGTTGAACTTGTCGGTTTTAACATCGTCATTTTCGTCATACTTTGCATTCCAAGGAACTTTTGTTTTCCAATTCAGCAAAGTATCAGGCTCGGTTTCATCAACAGGATAGCGCGGCACTTCCTTAAAGTATTTGCCTGCCTCTGTTTCGTCGTCCATCTGTGCGAGTTTTCCGCGCACGATTGAGTCTCTTACCCAATGAACAAACTGACGGTATTCTCCGTTGGTAATTTCAGTTTGGTCAATCCAAAATGCGTCAATAGACACCGTTCTTGGTTTCGGCTGCATTGCCCAAGTGGCTGCCTGCTCATTTTGTCCCATATTGAACGAGCCTCTCGGTACGAATACCATACCATACGGCGCAGTTTCAGGCTTTGCCTTACTATAAACGCCAACCAAATAACCATTTGGTTTTGAGCAGCCTGATGCTGCCAATACTATCGCCATTACAGAGGCGAAAATTAAATGCTTTCTCATTGTCTTATTTTTTTCTAATAATTTGACCAAAATTTTCGTAATAAAATATTGTTTATATTTAGGTTAAGATATTGATTATCAGATAAATGATTGTTTTTTGCCTGAATTAAAATTTTCAGACTGCAAATGTAATAAAATTTTTTCTAATATTTTTATTGTTTTTTTGAAAATATTTAAAAAAAAGTTTTTTCTAATATTTTTATAATATTCTTATGCTTTTATAAGCCTTGCTTTTTTCTCTTACCAATGCAAATTCATAAGAGGCGAAAAACTCGTGTGAGCCTGCACTTGCTGCAATAAATTGAGTTGTCGGCAAATCGAATGTATAGCCGATTTTAAACCCTTCAAAAAGTTTCATTCCAAACATAAACGAAATATCATTTCCAAGCCTGTAACCAAGTCCTGCCCAAAATTTTTCTTTAATATCCATTATCAGCGATGCGTGGAATGTCCAACTTATTAAATCGCTTGATACCAATAAATTTGCTCTTAAACCGTAATTCGGATTTGAGGTTGCAATATCATAACCGCCGTGCAACATATAAAACGGTTTTATGTCAAAAACAAATTTGTCTCCCAAGTGCATTTTCGGATGATTTAAGTGTGCAACCGAAAAACCAACGCGCCATTTTTGCGCCAAATACTGAACTCCAAAACCTAAATCAAATCCGATGCCTGACTGCTTATCATCTGGAATAAATTCATCGTTGATTTTATGATACTCGCTCTCTATCAGATGAACTAACCGAGCATTCGTGCTGTCTTTACCGCTGTTGTTGTTACTGTTTTTATCTCCTGCGTTGCAAATAAGATTTACAAAACCAAGATTTACTCCTGCCGCTAAATGATTTCCCTTTATTTTAAATCTGTGCGAATAAGCGAAATTAACCTGTTGATTGTTAAAAACCCCAAAAATATCGCTTAAAAATTGTATTCCTGCCCCATTTTCCGATTTTCCGATTTTGAACGGCGCATCTACCGAAAGCATTGATACTATTGGCGCGCCCTTAAAACCGAGCCATTGTGTCCGCTGTAAAATCGAAACCTGCATCATACTTTGCGCTCCGCAATTCGCAGGATTTATCACCGCTAAATTGTTCACATATTGACTGTATTGCCCGTCAAATTGAGCGCAAATTTTACAAACGGCAGTAAAACAAATCAAAAATACAATCAAAACTTTTTTCATAATTTTTTCAATGAATTAATCTGCCTTTTTTTATTTAAACGCAAGTAAATCAATTTTATTGTGTTTAGAATAAAAAAATGTTAATATTCTTCCTCATTAAAGAAAAAATCTTCTTTACTTGGGTAATCAGGCCAAATTGCCTCGATGTTGTCATAAACATCGCCTTCGTCTTCGATACTCTGCAAATTTTCGATGACTTCGAGCGGCGCGCCTGAGCGCATCGCGTAGTCAATTAATTCGTCTTTGGTTGCAGGCCAAGGCGCATCTTCAAGTTTTGATGCCAATTCTAATGTCCAATACATTTTTTCAATGATTAATTATTAATGATTAATGATTAATATTTTTTAGATGAAAGATAAAAGACCCTTCGCTGAAAGAATAAAGAGAGGTGCAAACTGCATAAAATAGCATTCAAATCTTTGTTCCCCGTTCTTTTATCTTTGTTCTTAATTAAAAAAATACAAAAGTATATTATTTTTTTGAAATATCATTATTTCTTCCAAAAAAAATCTTCATTGCCTTCTTTTTGCAATAAAAAACGCGCAAAAGTAAATAAAAAATCTGATAAACGATTAATATATCTCAATAAATTTTCGTTAATTTTTTCATTTTCGGCAATTTTAACAATTTCGCGCTCTGCTCTGCGCGTTACAGCACGGCAAATATGGCAAATTGCCGATGTTTCATTTTCGCCATAAACGATAAAATTTTTGAGTTTTGGCAAGGTTTTATCAAGTTCGTCAATGTAATTTTCAAGTTTTTTCGTAAGATTTTCGTCAAAAATCGGCGCGTTTTGCAGATTTTCGGCTGGCGTTGCCAAAATTGCCCCTACTGTGAAAAGCGAATTTTGTATGTCAAAAATCAAATTTTTGTCGTTTTCGCTGTCAAGTTTGGCGCGCAAAAGTCCCAAAAACGAGTTCAATTCGTCAATCGCGCCATAAGCATTCAGCCTTGCTGACGATTTTAACACTCGTTTTCCGCCAAAAAGCGAAGTTTCGCCCAAATCTCCTGTTTTTGTATAAATTGACATTTTGATTTA
>JAISKN010000144.1 GCA_031260925.1 Prevotellaceae bacterium
TTTTTTTGCGGTTTTTCAGATTTAGATTGCTTTGTTGTTTTGGATTTTCTGCTCGACTTTTTAGGTTTACCGCTGATTATTTCGTCAAAAACTTCTTGCGGAGATTGCGATAATTCCGCATTGTTATCAGTATTTTTGGTGGTGTTATTAGTGTCACTTTTCGGCTCACACTCATCGGGCGGCGATGGTTGATTGTCTTTTTGCACCTCATACGCCCCGACAATATCCGATTTCAATGCTTCAACCTCGTCCGTGCTTAAAACATTGCCGACACGCTCATATATTTCAAGAATTTTTTCATCTTCCATTTTTTATTTCTCCGTTCAATTACTGGTTAAATTTGTGCTATTAGTATCACTTTTTGCGGTAATTCCGAGTGCAAAATTGATTTTATCAGCGTTTTCGGGCGAAAAAACAACATTGATTTTGCCGTCATTTTTCGCAAAATGTGCAAATTCAATCTGTGCCTTTTTGATAATTTCAAACTGCTCCGCATTGATTATTTTGTATATCGGTTTTGTGCCGCTAATCGCACATTCACGCTTGATTTTTGCGTTAGTTATCGTGTTATTTTGCTTTTCGTAATCTATTGGATTAGGGTGTATTCCCGGGTTCATAATCTCCTCGACTTCTCTTAAAATAGGGACTGCGGTTTCTAATTTCTGCCTGTTGTATCGCTTAATATGCACCTCCGCGACTGTTTCAAATTTTACCGCCACAAAGAAAAAATTCACGGTTTTGAGTTTTACTAAATCAATCAAATCTATTTCGGCGGTCATATTTTGATTTGGAGCGGACAATAATTTGAGCAAATCAATATTACCCACAGTATTAGAATTTGCCTTAACAGCCATCTTTTTTGACTTCTCAATTTGCTCAAAAAAGAATTTTTCGTACCGTTTCCAATCGTCTTGTTGCTCGGTAACAGTCGGCTTTTTTGTAGTATCCCATTGACATTTTAAGAAAAGTTTTTGTATATTTTTCGCCGAATTGTTTTGCGAGAGTGTCAGCCCTTATTGCCTTTTTTTCGCCGTCTTTTTGAAAAGTAATATTTCGGGCGGTGTACTTTATTTTGAAGTCGTGTTTATTGAAAAAGTCTATAAATTGCAGTTTTGAATTGCAACTTTTGACGGCAATCTCAAGCAGTTTTACAAGTTCAACTTTCCAACTTTTACCCTGCAAAGCGAGTTGATATGTCGTGCGGTCTATACTTTTTATAGGTGTTTTTGTATCATTTTCTATCACGGATAAATTGTTTTGTATACACAATTCGTCCGATACTTGTCGCAAAAATTTAAGGCTTGTTTTGTTTGAGTGCCACTTGCCGCCCATTTCTAAATTCACAGAATTTAGAATAATGTGGTTGTGAAAATGGGAGCGGTCATTGTGAGTTGCGACAATATATTGATATTCGGGAAAGCACTTTTTACAAAATTCCACACCGATTTTATGTGCCTGTTCTGCGGTTAAATTGTCATCGGGCGAAAAACTTTGGACATAATGATGTGCGATAATCCCTTTTTCTTGCCCATAGATTTTCCTGTGCCATTCAAAACTGCTCGCCGTATAGGTTGCACTCACAAAATTGCTGTTATCACTCACGAAAATCGCACTTGCTTTTTTCGGATTTGTGATATATTCGACCGCTTTTATTAGTGCGGTTTGGCACTTAATTGTGTTTTTTATTGATTTTACAACTGCCATTTTTCACCCTCCTGTTCTTGCAATAGTTTTAGAATTAAATCGAGTTTTTTGACTATTTCTGCGGTGATATTAGTATCACTTTTTGCATTTTGTGAGGTAGTCGGAAGCCTTAAATTTTCAATAGATTTACACACGTTTTTACCGATAATATCCACGATTTTTGTGTGTTCATTCAACTGATTTATGCGGTCGATTGTGATAAACTTTTGCGTGTTCGCTTGATGTGCAATTTGATTGATATTAGTCCCGATTTTGTTTAATTCCGCAATAAATTTGGGCAGACTATTCACGACAACTATCGGACGATTTTCCACTAAATGCATTACATATTGCGACATTGACATTCGGGCGATTCTGGCGTTGGCTTTGAGTTTTTCCTTATCTTCGGGCTTCAACTCTACCCAAACGCTGACTGTATTTTTCATTTTTTATTTCTCCAATTCATTCGTTTTGTGCGGTAACTATCACAAAGTTGCACTTCTAAAAGACTACCGTTTTATCGGTAGGCAAGCATAGATTTCACGGGGTAAACCCACTGAAATCGCTTGTTAGGGATTTTCCCTAATACCCTAAAAGTGATAAAACCTTGGAGGTTTTATCACTTTTTACGAGGTTTTTTAACAAACTTTGTTTGTAATCGCTCTGCTCATTTTTGTGGGTAACGGTGGGGATTTTGGTGATACTAATATCACCATTTATTCATCAACATCACCTCCACAGTATTCAACAATACTGTCCTCCGTGTGAAAAAGCCTGCCGCAATACTTGCAAACTTTCAAATGTGGTTGTTTATAATTTTTCTCGGAATTTCTGCCGACAAGGTAATCAATCGACACGCCGTAAACGTCTGCAATTCGCCATATAAATGAGATAGGTAACTGAAAAATTTCAATTCTGCCATTTTCAATTTTTGTGTATTTTCGCTTGCTAATTCTTAAAATATCGGCAGTTTCACTTTCGGTTTTATCTGCCGAAAGTCGCAGATGTAGAATTTTTTCGCCAAAGTTCATAGCGTAATTCTCCTAATTTTATAACTTAAATCCCAATTGCAACCATAAAAGCCTTGTCAACTTTTGCCATAACCGCCGTGTCAAGCGATGTGATGTAAGTTTGAAGTCTGCACTTATCAATAGTGCGGATTTGCTCTAAAAGTATGATTGACGGCTTCGGTAAATTTGTAATTGCAACGTGTGTCGGCAAATTATTTTTATCAATTTTGCTCGATATTGCGGCAACTATCACAGTCGGGCTGAATTTATTGCCGACATTGTTTTGAATTATCACAACAGGACGAATGCCGCCTTGTTCAGAGCCGATGCCGTCTGACAGGTCTGCGTAGTAGACATCACCACGAGTGATTTGTTTGATAACTTGCGGGATACTTCGGTAGTTTTGCATTTTGATTTTCTCCTAATTTATTTTTAGATACAGTTATAGCGTTGTTGAACGAGTAGGTACTTTTTTTACTTTTTTACAGGTCTGCTACTGCATTTTCCTGTAAACTTTTTTACCTTTTTTTACTTTTCAATAAATACAGTCGTTTTATTATTATTTATAAAAATAATAATTGCGATTTGAAATTCTAACTTTTTTGAAACTCTCAAAATTCACTAACTATGCAATATTCAAAAGCATAATTTAATGAGTTGAGGGCAGTTTTTCAGTCTAAAACAGGGGAAAAGGAAGTGATTTTAAGGTAATTTACCAAAAAACCTTGATTTTCAAGCCTGTTTTTTGCTGAAATGTGTTAGGACACCTGTAAAAAAGTAAAAAAAGGGTAGTTTGCGTTTTTGCATAAAAGCATAAACTCGTATGCTTTTATGCGATTATTTGCGGTTGTTAATTTGTGGATTTACGCAAATTTTCTCGGTAGGTCTGCCACCGCTTGCAAGGAAGTTTGTGCTGATATAGCCGTATTCTTCCAACAAACGTAGCGGCTCTGCAACGTCCTCTGTTCGCTTGAATTTGCCGTGCGTGAGCCGTGTAATGTCTGTTTTTGTGAACTCGCACAT
>JAISKN010000215.1 GCA_031260925.1 Prevotellaceae bacterium
CATTCCCGCGCAGGCGGGAATCCCATTTGTAGAATGGAGTAAGGAGATTCCCGCCTGCGCGGGAATGACACCTGTTTTTTTAGTTATTACCAAAATTTATTTTAATAGCACCTCAAAAAAATTATTAACCTTTTCTTGTTAAATCAGGTAAAAATCAGGTTTTGTTTGCCCCAAAATTTTGAATTACTAATTTTTTTTTGCAAAATTAGTAATTTATTCTAAAAAAAGGCTAACTTTGCACAAAAATAAATTCAGAGATAAAATATTTATAAACTTTTGCCTGTCTTTATTCTTTGTTCTTTTAGCGAAGCGGTCTTTATTCTTAAAAAAATAATGCAAAAAGAAAAATTATTAGGAAAAAATCTTGCTGAAATTCAAGCAGTTGTGCGCGATTTGGCGATGCCCGATTTTACGGCAAAACAAATTGCGCAATGGCTTTATGCCAAACGCGCAACCGATTTTGAGTCTATGACAAATATTTCGGCGAAAAACCGCGCTCTTTTGGCGGAAAAATACGAAATCGGCAGAAAAAAGTATGATTTGGTTACCGTTTCGACAGACGGCACAAAAAAATATCTTTTCGATACCACAAACGGCTTTGTGGAAACGGTGTATATTCCTGATAATGAGCGGCATTCGCTTTGCGTGTCGTGTCAAGTGGGCTGCAAAATGAGATGTGAATTTTGTATGACAGGCAAAATGGGCTTTTCGGGGCATCTTTTTGCAAGCGAAATTTTAAATCAGATTTTTTCGATTGATGAGGCGGAAAAAATTACAAACCTTGTTTTTATGGGAATGGGCGAGCCGTTTGATAATACGGCGCAGGTGATAATGGCGATTAACGCGCTCACGTCTGATTGGGGTTTGGGTTGGAGTCCGCACAGAATTACTGTGTCAAGCGTGGGAGTTATGCGCGGAATGAAAGAGTTTTTGGAACAAACTGCGTGCCATTTGGCAATCAGTTTGCACAACCCGTTTTCTGACGAAAGGCTGAAAATTATGCCTGTGGAAAATGCCTACCCGATAGAAAAAATTGTGTCGGAACTCAAAAAATATGACTTTGCGCATCAACGCCGAATATCATTTGAATACATTATGTTTGACGGCATTAACGACTCGCAGCGGCACGCAACAGGCATTGTCAAACTTCTTCGCGGGCTGCCTTGCCGAGTAAATCTTATTCGTTTTCACAAAACTGACGGCTGTGATTTTTTCAGTCCAAGTCAAGAAAAAATGGAGTGGTTTCGTGATTATCTGTCTGAAAATCAAATAATTTGCACCATAAGACGCTCGCGCGGCGAAGATATAGCAGCGGCTTGCGGGCAACTTTATGCTGATAGGCAAGAAGATAAGAAAATAGAAAATAAGAAGTTAGAAGAAAAGTCAGGTGTCATTCCAGCGCAGGCGGGAATCCCATTTGTAAATTGAAGTAAGGAGATTCCCGCCTGCGCGGGAATGACACAGTGTTTTTTATGAATAAAATATTTTTTATTAAAATATATTTTTGTTTCAAAAAAAAATTTGTACATTTGCACTTTAAAAAATGGAATTGGTAATACTTAAAAATGTTATTCGGCATAACATATAATTCACGATTTACAATTTAAAATTTTTAAAAAATAATAATTAACAATTAAAAAAACAAATTTACTATGAAAAAAATGTTATCTATGTTGCTTTTTGCAACTGTATTATTGGGTTTCACTTCTTGCGGACCCAAAACTTTTACCGTAACTTTTGATGTGCAAGGCGGCTCTGCTGTTGCGCCGATTACTAAAGTTGAAGGCGGATTTACTATTACCGAGCCTGCTGTGCCAACCAGAACAGGCTACGATTTTGAAGGTTGGTTTAAAGAGCCGACATTCGTTACAGAGTGGAATTTTGCAACCGATGTTGTGAATGCAGACCTTACTCTGTATGCAAAATGGGACGAAAAGTCAGACAAGGTTGGGCTTTTTGTAACCTGGTATTGGGGTAATTCCAATTCGCAGAATATGCATAATTTTGAATTAAGATTATGTGCTGACGGTGTGTTTGTAGACGGCGTTTTTAGAGGCGCAGGAGAAGCATACATTTTTAATTTATATGCTCCTTCGGCTGAACCTGCACAGGAAAAAGGCTATATTATTCCTGAGGGGACTTATAATTATGATGTTTATAACACTAATGAAAAATTTACTTTTAGTAAATATGCTTCTGGTATCTTTCGTGCAAACAATGCAGGAGAAGGCGGTACTAAAAACCCGACTACATTTAATGTAAATTACACCGAAGGCACGGTTACCATTACCAAACGCGCTAATGGTGATTATGTTCTAAAGGTAGCCGTAACAGGTGATGACGGAAAAACTTACCGCTTGCGCTATCAGGGCGATTTGCGCGGACATTCCAGAGATTTTAACAAAGAGTCAATAGCAATAACTACTAATTTGACAAAATCTTACTCAGTTCATACTTCGTCGAATTATCACGATACATACGAGATGGGTGCAGATTATGTTGACTTTTTAATACGGGGCAACAACGAATTTTTGAGATTGGCATTTTTGCTTACGCCGAATTCTGAAACCTTGCCTGCTGGCGAACTTTCAATTATTAAACATACTACGCAATTTTCTGCTGTGCCTTTTGTTGAAGCAAGCGGCGGCTGGCCTTCAGGCGGAGAACAGCCATCAACTTTTAAGGCGGGCAATGATATTTATTTCTTGCAATCAGGGACTGTCAAAATTGTAGCGGTAGCAGATAATCCTGCAACAGAAGATGTTAATGAGGCAGCCACAAGCACTGTTACTGTTACTGCGAAAAGTTATTTCGGCAGCACAATTAACGTAACCTACACAGGACTTTTAACAACAAGAACTTCTAATCCGTGATTTGGTAATAATGATTAATAAAAACAACGGGCTGTGAATTTTTATTTCGCAGCCCGTTTGTTTTTAATCTTTTAAATTTTTTCTAAGCCAAGATTTTAATAAGATTTTCTTGTTTGCCAAGATTAAAAAAAATTTTGACAATCTTTTTAATCTTGAAAAAATCACTGTTCAGACAAAAAATTTACTAAAATTTTATTAATTTTGCATTTTCAAAATAATGTCTGAACTTTGATTTTAGAGTGATTAAAAAAAATCACATTAATCAAAAAAATCATATTAAAATCACAGTTCAGACAAAAAAATAATATATGAACAAAATAAAATTTTGGTTAGACAATGCGCGTCCGACATCGTTGCCGCAGAGCATTTTGCCTGCGCTGACAGCGGTGTTTTTGTCAATTCACGCGGAAAATTTCTCGTGGTGGCTGTCGATTTTGGCGGTGGTGGGCGTGGCTTTTGCACATCTCGGCTTAAATCTTTTTGACGATTATTTTGACACCAAAAAGAAAAAACAGACCTACCGCGAGGAAATTGTACATAAGGGAATGCGTGCGCGTATCGGCAAAACGCCCTATTTGACATCGGGGCAAACAACCGAAAAGAGCCTGCTTGTTGCCTGCTGCGTTTTCTGCGGAATTGCGGTGTTAATCGGCAGCGTAATCTTGTGGTTTCGCGGCATTAACATTCTGTATATTGCGCTTGCAACGGCGATTATCGGCATTCAATATTCCGCGCCGCCGCTGCGGTTGAGTTATCACGGCTTGGGCGAAATCGTCATCGGCGTGATTTTCGGCGCACTGAATATGGTCGGCGTTGGTTTTGCGGCGAGCGGCGGCTTTTCGCGCGAATTGCTGTTGCTGTCCGCACCTGTCGGGCTGCTCGTTATGAACATCGTCTATATTCATTCGATACTTGATTTTTACCCCGACCGCGAAGTCGGCAAACGAACATTGGCGGTGCTGCTAAACAATCAAAAAGCGGCGTTGGTACTGCTGTTTTTCATAATTTTTGTGCCGTTTTTATCAATTCTTGCAGGCATAATTTTAAAAATCTGCGGAATAAAATATTTGGCAGTATTTTTGCTGCTGCCGATGGCGATTTCGCTTTTTTATATGATGATAGAATTTGTGCGCCGCCCCGAACGAAAATTCGAGCCGAAATTTTGGTACGGACCATTTAATCAATGGCAAAGAATTTGCGAACACAAAATAGATTGGTTTATGGTGCGCTGGCTGACGGCACGGAATTTAATTTCGTTTTTCTGTCTGATTATCATTGTTTTACAGTTTCTTTAAAAAAATACCAATTTTTAGGTATTTTTTTTAATTTTTAATAAAAGTAACTTTGCAAATTCGATTAGCACACAGATAACACGGATTATACAGATTTTCACAGATAAAATCTGTATAAAAAATCTGTGATTATCCGTTTAATCCGTGTTATCTGTGTGCTAAACAACAACATCAAAATGAAACTTTCGGAATTAAAAACAGGGGAAAAGGGCTACATTATCAAAGTGTTCGGCTACGGCGGTTTTCGTAAGAGAATTGTCGAAATGGGCTTTATCAAGGGCAAAGAGGTGGAGGTGCTGCAAAGCGCGCCGCTGCAAGACCCGATAAAATACAAGATTATGGGCTACGAGGTTTCGGTCAGGCGCAGCGTGGCAGAACAGATTGACGTAATTCGTTCCGATGAGGCAAAAAAACTTCTTTTGCAAGAAAATCACAGCGATTTTTATCCACACTCTTTTGAAAATAATTTTTACGGCACTTTTACAGAAAACGATTTCAGGCACGTTGCTTTGGAAAAGCGGCGCGACATCAAAATCGCCCTCGTGGGCAATCCAAATTGCGGCAAATCGACCCTTTTCAATTCCGCCACAGGCGAACACGCAAAAGTGGGCAATTACAGCGGCGTTACCGTTGATACCAAAAAGGGAAACCTGATTTATAAGGGCTACAACTTTACTGTTGTCGATTTGCCCGGCACCTACTCGATTTCGGCGTTTTCACCAGAGGAGCGGCTTGTGCGCCAATTTATCGTCAAAGAGCAGCCCGATATTATTCTTAATGTGCTTGACGGCAACAATTTAGAGCGAAATCTTTTTCTCACCACGCAACTTATTGATATGAACGTGAGAACGGTTATCGCACTCAATTTTTTTGACGAAATAGAAAATCGCGGCGACAAAATCGACATAGAAAAACTTGAAAAACTTATCGGAATACCGATAGTGCCGACCGTTAGCACAAAGGGCGTTGGCTTGAACAACCTTTTTGACACGATTATTAATCTCTACGAAAGCAGCGAAATTATTGACAAAAACGGCAAACTGATTGAGGCAATCGAAAATGACGAACTGATTGAAAAATATCACCATTTAATAGAACTTGAACACAAGCACAGCAAAGCAACAAAGGGGCTGCAAAATATCGAAGGTACGCAACATTTGCACGAAATTTCGCGCCATATTCATATAAATTATGGAAATGTTATTGAAAAATCTATCGAAAAAATCAAAAAAATCTACTCCGTAAATGAGGGCGCGTATGACGAATTTACCCCGCGCTACATTGCCATTCAACTGCTCAACCACGACAAAGACATTGAGGGTTTTGCTGCTAAATACAGCAATTTTTCCGAAATAATAAAAACGCGCGATGAGCAGGAAAAAATTATTGAAGACGAATACAAAACTTCGGCTGCAAACGCTATTGTTGATGCCAAATACGGCTTTATTGCGGGCGCGCTCAAAGAGACCTTTTTTCCTGCAAAAGAGGAACAAACGCACACCGTTACCTCAAAAATTGACAAAATCGTTACAAACAGATTTCTTGCTTACCCCATTTTTGCAATCATCATTTTTCTGATGTTTGAGGCGACTTTTTCGCTTGGACAATACCCGATGAGTTGGATTGAGCGGCTTGTGGCGCAATGCGGAATGTTGGTAAATAACCTTATGCCGAGCGGTATTCTCAAAGATTTGCTTTCTGATGGAATTATCGGCGGAGTTGGTGCTGTGCTTGTGTTTTTGCCCAATATTTTGATACTCTATTTTTGTATGACGCTACTTGATGCCTCAGGTTATATGGCGCGCGCGGCGTTTATTATGGACAAAGTGATGCACAAAATCGGGCTGCACGGACATTCGTTTATCCCGCTGATGATGGGTTTCGGCTGCAACGTTCCCGCCATTATGGCAACGCGCACAATCGAAAACCGCAACAACAGAATGGTTACAATTCTTGTCTCCTCGTTTATGAGTTGCACAGCGCGGTTGCCGATTTTTATTTTGCTTGTCGGCGCATTTTTCGCTAAATATCAGGCACTTGCGCTGTTTGCAATCTATTTTTTCGGAATAATATTAGCGGCAGTTTTTGCAAAAATATTTAAAAAATTTCTGTTTAACAAAAACGAAACGCCGTTTGTAATGGAACTGCCGACCTACCGCGTGCCGACCGTGAAATATATTTTGCGCGAAACGTGGGACAAAGGCAGCCAATACCTCAAAAAAATCGGCACAACAATACTTGTCGGCTCGGTTATCATTTGGGCGTTGGGCTATTTTCCGATTGCACAGCCCGCTTTATTTTCCGCTGGCGCGGATTTGCAATCCGTGCCTTTATCCGAAAATATACAAGGCACGGACTACAAGTCCGCGCCAGCGACCAGCCACGCCGAAAATTCCTACCTTGCCAAAATCGGCAAATTTATTGAACCCGCCCTGAAACCTTTGGGCTACGATTGGAAAATCTCGGTGGCACTGCTCAGCGGCGCGGCAGCCAAAGAGGTGGTTGTCAGCACTTTAGGCGTGCTTTACAACGTTGATGAAGACAACCTCGAAACCACTTTGCCGCAAAAATTGCAAGCAGCAACCTGCGCAGACGGCTCGTCGATTTATTCGCTTGCTACTGTGATTTCGCTGATGCTTTTTGTGCTGATATATTTCCCCTGCATTGCCACTATCGCCACTATCAAGCACGAAACAGGCAAATGGCGTTGGGCGTTTTTTGTGGTCATCTACACGCTAATTTTGGCGTGGCTGATTGCTTTTGCGGCGTACAACATCGTTAATTTGCAGTTGTACCAGGAAACTGCTGTGGCAATAATTGTGTTTATTTCGCTTTCATTTTTAATAAAAAAACTGCTTGATATTAAAAATGCAAAAAAAAGTTGCAAAAATTGCGCGGGGTGCTGAAAAAAATTAAGAATTATAGATTATGCGAATCAGGGGTTGCATTCCTACGGAATGCCCTGAATATGTGATACTTAATTTCTACCGAGCGATTCATTCCTACGGAATGATGCTGCATTTGCACCGCAATCCGTTAGGATT
>JAISKN010000311.1 GCA_031260925.1 Prevotellaceae bacterium
ACGCTGATTTAATAGATAAACGCAGATAATAAAACATTGATTATCTGCGTTTTATCTAATTTATTGTTAATAAAAATCAGGGGTTGAAATGTTTTTTAAGGGTGCATTCCTACGGAATGCAGGTCTATATTTGTATTTTTTTCTACCGAGCGATGCAATCCTAATGGATTGCGGTGCAAATATGACATCATTCCGTAGGAATGAATCGCTCGGTAGAAATTAAGTATCACATATTCAGTGCATTCCGTAGGAATGCAACCCCTGATTCGCATTGTTAATAAAAAATCTGCGTAAATCCGTTTAATCCGCGTCATCTGCGTGCTTTTGGACAACTTCTTTTTATTTCTGAAAAACAATGATTAATCATTATTAATATCTTACCCAATTTGTCGGGTTTTCGTAGGCTGAATTTTTATTGAGGACATAAAAATTGAGTTCGGTGTTATTGTTTTTGACGGCGATTTTGCCGATTTTTTGACGTGCGGTAATCTTATCGCCTTTTTTTAGTGAACAGAGCGACAGCTGCGCATATACGGTGGAATAACTGCCGTGCATAATCCAAACTACATAGCCAGACCCCGGCTCAAACATCACTTCAAAAACTGTGCCGTCAAACACTGCACGCGCCTCTGAGCCTGCTGGTGCAACAATGTAAATGCCGTTGTTGTCTTCAACCGCTTTGGTGTAGGGGTTGGTTTGCCTGCCGAAAAGACGGTGGATTTTGCCCTGCTCAACAGGCATCGGCAGTTTTCCGCGATTTTTTTCAAAGTTGCCTGTCAAAACCATATCTTCCTGATATGATTTATATTCGGCATCGGAAATCGCTGGTTTTGAGGCTGGTTCGGCTGCTTTTTCGTTTTTTGGCGTATTTTTAGCAGTGTTTTTTTGCTGCTCCTGCCGTTTTTTTTCTGCCTCTGCTTTTTTGGCAAGTTCAGCCTTGCGCTTGTTTTCAGCAGCCACTTTTTGCTGAATAAGTTTATTGAGTTTTTTCTGATTTTCCTGTTCCTGCGCAATCGTTTTTTTATACTCTTTTTCTTTTTGCGTTTGCGTTTTCAGCAATTTGTTTTGTTCCTCTTTTTGCTGCGCAAGTTTTTTGTTTTCAGATTCTTTTGAGTTTAACAACCGCTCTTTTTTTGTGATAACTGATTGAAGTTCAGCGGTTTTTTCAGTAAGTTTTTTGGTGAGCGAAGTAATTTCGGAGATAGAATTTTTTTGATAATTTGAAACTTCCTGCATATAACGCAGTCGGCGGTAGGCTTGCGCAAAACTTTTTGACGAAAAAATATAGAGTGTCGGCGAAAATTGTTTGCGGTAAATTTCGCTTTTGGAAAGCATTTTTGCATAATGATTTTTGGCAGTTTTTAGCCTGCTTTCGAGTTCGTTTTTTTCTTCGTTTATCGTTTGAATATCGCGGTTTAATCCGTCAATTTCGCTGTTTATGGCAAAAATCAACTGGTTGGCTTCGTCAATAGAACGCGAGAGTAGCGAAATCTGTTTTTCCGTTCCTGTTTTCGATTTTTTTGTTTCGTCGAGCAGTTTTTGCGTTTGGGCTACTTTTTCCAGCGCGCGTTTTTTTTGCGCCTCAAGTTCCGCAATCGTTTGAGAATTAGCAGTATAGGTACAACAACAGAATAAAACAATTAGACACAATATTTTAGACACAATATTTTTAGACATAATTCTTATTTTTGTGCAAAATTAAATAAAATTTTTTGAATTTTCAACATTAATAATTTTCAACAAAAAAACCAAACTATAATTAGGTTTAATTTTGCTTTAATTTTTGGGTTGATTTAGTTTAATAAGTTGCAGATAGGTTTAATTATCTCTTAAAATTACTTTAAAAGCCGATAAATAAACATTTAAACAGCAAGCACAAAAAAATAACACAACACAAATGGCGTTGTTTAGACTGTTTTATGGGCGCAGGCACAACAGCGTTAGTGGCGAGTGAATTGGGCAGAAACTATATTGGAATAGAGTTGAATGCAGAGTATGTGCGATTAGCAGAGGAGAGGTTGGAATAAGAAAAGCCCTCTTGTGTGAGGGCTTTTTTCAGTAGTTTGGTTTTTTTGATAAAATTATATTAATAAAATTTGTTTTTTAGAAAAATTATTTTGTAACTTTGTGCCTTAAAATTAATCATTAAAATATATTATGCCAACAGCGTTAAAATTATTCGGTTTTAAATTTTATTATTGGGCAAGAGAACATAAACCAATTCATATTCACGTTCAAAAAGCGGGTGCAGAAGCGCGTTTTGTGATTGACCCAGAAGTAGAATTAATAGAAAATACAGGTCTAAAGCCTCACGAATTGGCTTTGGCAGAAGAAATTATTTGCGAAAATCGTGAATATTTGGTTGAGCATTGGAAATTATTTTTTAAAGAAATGAAAAATGAAAACAATTAATAATCTTTGGTTTGACAACGATAGAATTTTTATCGAAACTCTAAATGGGGAAAAATTAAGCCAGCCAATGCGCTTTTTCCCACGTTTAAATATGGCTACCGAATCGCAACGAAAAAAATGGACTGAATCGCCTTTTGGTTTGCATTGGAATAAACTTGATGAGGACATTAGTTTTGAAAGTTTCAGATGGGCTGATAATGATAAATCGTATGTTTATCAACATTGAAAAACAGGATAATATTTTAAAAAATTAATGTCTGCTTTGTTGTATGACAATTAGCAATTTAGCCTATTTTTAACAAAACTGTAAATATAACTTTTTTTAAACAAATTGAAATGAAAAAAAATCTTTTTATTATCGGAATTTTTATGGCTTTTGCATTGAATATCAATGCCGATAACACAAAGACAACGCTCAAAAAAGCGACTGTCTATTTTTCTGGAGCGGAACTTACGCATACCGCAAATGTTAATCTCACGCAGGGCGAAAACGAAATTACGCTTGAGGGTTTAACGCCCAATATCGACATCAATTCGCTGAAAATCAACGTTAATAACAGCGTTATGGTGGCATCTTCGGAGTTTTCTACCGACTATCTGACGGAGAAAAAATCGTCTGATTACGTCAAAAAATTGCAGGACAGCATCGATTTTTGCAATGCAGAAATTCAAAAACT
>JAISKN010000320.1 GCA_031260925.1 Prevotellaceae bacterium
CGAATCCTCCCTCGACGACCTGCTCAACTCCACCGGCTACAGCAAGGCGGAAAAAGCCGAAACCAATACCGACCGTGCCGATGCCGCCTACAATAACATTCAGGATTACCGCGACAAAAACAACCTCAACGAAGCCAAACGCCTCTATCAGGAAGCCGCCAACAATAATCCCGAATCGGAATATATCAAAGGACAGTTGGCGAAAGTGGAAAAGATTTTGAATTATAAGCCGCTGAAGGGTGGTGTGATATGGGCTGAAAAAAATTTAGGTGGCGATGATGCTTTATGGACACACGAAGAAGCCGTAAAAAATTGTCCTGAAGGCTGGCGTTTGCCGACAAAAGAAGAATTTATTGCTTTGTGGGAAACAGAATCCAAAGAAACGGAAAAAGGAAGAACTTTTTATAATGATGAATTATTTTTCCCCGCAGCAGGATATTACCATTGGGCAAAAGGTTTCGGATGGGAATATCATGCCAGAGTTTCGGATGTTGGAAAGATAGGAGTTTATTGGATTTCAACTGAATGTGATAATAATATTACTGCTAATAGTGGAAATTTTTTTTGGTTAAGGTTTCATTGGAATCGCAACGATACCAAGCACTATGGTTTTGATTGTGTTTTCGTTAACGTCGAAAATGTGTTTAAATTTAGTGTGAGATATGTAATGAAATAAATTATTAAGAATCAAAAAGTGTATTTTTGTACAAATAAATTATAAACAAATAAAAAGAAAATGAAAATGAAAACGAGCAAAATTAGAGATGTAAGTATGAATGGTTTTTATCTAAAAATCGTTTGCGTTGTCGTGATGTGTTTTGCGACAATAGATGTAAACTCACAAAGTTTTGAAATTGTCAGTAAAGACTATGTGCCAAAAGAAGGCGACAATATAAACAATACTGAGCGTCCTAAAAGCACTGATTATCCATATTTAGATGTGGCAATATATTTTTGTCCAAACAATTTGTTAAATAAAAAGTTTTTAGGCTATTTCAATAAGTTGAAATATTTTTATTTCAGTGTTACACCTACAGAGCAAAACAAAGAACTTGCAACTCTTCCTTTGTTTTTGTACGAAAAAAAGGGAAATGAAACAACCCGAAATGAAGAGGCAGACGGTATATATATCATTGAAAAATACAGAGTTAGTGTTTACGATAAAATTTCTGATAACATAAGATTTGACATAAAAATCATTGATAAAAGGAAAAATCAAGCCATTGATATTGTCAAACAAATTACAGACGAAATCAGTCCAATTATCAAAAATCCTTCGTCTGTTTATGGTTTTGGAGCAGCCGAAAAAGGATTTGATTTTTTGAAAAGTGTAGTTGGACAATTAAATTCAGAGCAAACTAGTACTTATAAAATAGGTTTTTCTTTAATGCTACCAGAAAAACAAAATTCAAAGCATTATTCTTATGATGTAAAAATACTGAAACGTTCAAATGATAAAAATATTATCAATAGGGACAATATGAAATTTTACATTAAAGACAATAAACTTTATGTAGATAGCATACCTTATACAGCATACCCTTATTTTATCATACAAAAATCATTATCAAATTATTGGGGTGGCGGAAGTGATAATAAATTACCGTCTGAACTTTCCGATTGCAACATTACTGAGATTGAAAAAAAGCAATTAGAAAAATCGCTTGATAATCTCAAAGACAGGCTTTCTTCACAACAATATACAGCCGAAAAACGTATTTATAATTATGTAGAAACGTTGTTTTTGATTAAGGAAGGGATAAGCGAATTAAATAAAACAAAGAAAAGTGAAGATATTATGAGGAAAACATATATTGCTTTGTACAATTATAAGACAAAGGACACTGTAATGGTAGATTCGCAACTCTATAGTGAACATTATCTGTCAATAGAGAAATTGCTCGTAGATTGTATTGAAAGTAATATTGTTAAACTGCCTCTTTTTAATACGTTATCCCCATTGTTTAAAACGCTTAATAAAGATTTTTCCAACCCCACAAATGAAGATTTACGGCGTGTTTACAATTATTTAGAAGATGCCAAAAAAGAACAATTTATTTACATTCGTAATTCAGCACTATTTGAAAAGTCGGAAAAATGGCTTAACGATGCAGAACGAGAAATTTATCAAACTAAATTTGAAAATATTGTAAATACAATAAATGCGGCTGATAATATAGATGGTAACATACAAACACAAAAATCGGAATTGGTTACATTGGAAAATAATTATACTCGCTGTAAATTGTGTATTGAAAAGGCAACACAGGCTAATTCTGTGTACAATAAATTAATAAATCAACAAGAGGAAATCAGAAGTTCAATGTCAAAAGATATAGAACAAGCAACTTCTGTCTATGAAAAGGGACTTGCAATACTTGGAAATGTTAATTCAATTTTAAAACAAGATAGTACGATTTCTACTCCATTCAATATTAATGATTTTGATGAAATATTAAAGCAACTAAAAAATGATAAAGAAACGCTTAATAATAAAACAGCGTTATCATTTTTTTCTAAACGAGAAAAAGAAGATATTACAATGTTAGAAAAAGACTGTAATAGAAAAATTCAAAGCATTGAAGACATGATAAAAAAATTAGAGCCATTTATTGAAAAAAATAATGTTTTTGAAATGAAATCTGTTACTTCACAAATAACAGAATAGTTTGTTAAGATAAATAAATCAATTAAAATCAGAAAGATATGAAACGTTTATCATTCATTTTTCTCGCCTGCCTTTTTGCAACTTCCGCAATGCAGGCACAGTCCGTAGCCGATTGGCTGCAAACCGCGCGTACCGCTTTTGAAAACAGCGAATACCGCACCGTATTAACCAACGTGGCAAAAATCGAAGAGGCAGTCGGCAGCGCCACCAAGCCCGCCACCGCCTACCTGCGCATTATGAGCCACTATCGCCTCCAAGAGTACGAGCAGTGCATATCTTCGGCAAACGCCTATCTTGCCGACAAACCCGCACAAGACGAAACATTGCAGGAAATCAACAACGCTGTAAGCGAATCGGAAAAGATTTTGGCAAGCCGCGAGGCAGAACGGCAGCGACAACTTGCTGAACAGGAAACGGAACGTCAGCGACAGGCAGAACTTGCCCGCCAGAAATCAGCCCTCGAAAAAGAGGCGGTTGAACAATGGGAAACGCTGAAAAACTCTTCAGACTTGTCCGCTTTGTCGTCATTTCTTACCAAGTACAAAGGCACACAATCGGAAACTTCGGCACAGCAACGTTATGACGATGAAACAGCGTGGCAGACAGCAAAAAAAGAAAATTATGTGGAAAGTTACGAAAAATATCTCACCGGTTCAACGCTCAAAAATCATAGACAAGAGGCACTCGCGCTTTTGGAAGAATCGTACCCGCGTTTAGCCAAAAAATATGCCGAAGAAGGCAACGTAGAAAAAATGGATAACGTTGTGGAACGTTATTTCAAAACCTTTCCAAATGGTGCCGAAACCGACAATTTGGAAAAAACGATGTGCGAAGTGTATGTGAAAAAAGGAGTTGATTTATCGAAAACTTTTGCCAGACGGCGCAACCATTGCCCGAAAATTAGACGATTATTTTGGAAAATAAATTAAAAACAGATTAAACATGAAACGTTTATCATTCATTTTTCTCGCCTGCCTTTTTGCAACTTCCGCAATGCAGGCACAGT
>JAISKN010000322.1 GCA_031260925.1 Prevotellaceae bacterium
CGCTGCTTGCTCAAAATCAAACATTTACGCCGTTTGCAACCGAATTGCCTGAATATAAGGCAAACCTCAAAAACTTACAAAATAATTTTCTGGCGACTTTTGCAGTGAGATACTGAAAAGAACTAAGAACTAAGAACTAAAAGTTAGGGGAAACCCTAACTTTTATCTTTTCTTATGTATTTATCTGCGTTTATCTGTTAAATCAGCGTTATCTGCGTACTAAAAAACTTTCAAGACCGCCCTCTTTTTGCCTAAAAGCGAAGCGGTCTAATATCTAAAAGTCTAAAAATCTAATGTCTAAAAATTTCACACATTAAACCGAAAGTGCATAATATCGCCGTCTTGCACGATATATTCTTTGCCCTCGACTGAAAGTTTGCCTGCCTCTTTGCACGCACTTTCTGATTTGAGGGTGATGAAATCTTCGTATTTGATTACTTCTGCGCGAATAAAACCGCGTTCAAAATCGGTGTGAATTACGCCTGCGCACTGCGGGGCTTTGTAGCCGTTGCGGAATGTCCAAGCGCGAACTTCGTCTGCGCCTGCGGTGAGAAATGTTTTGAGTTTGAGCAGCGAATAAGCCGATTTTATCAAACGAGCCACGCCCGACTCTTCCAACCCGATTTCCTGCAAAAACATTTGACGTTCTTGGAAGTCGTCAAATTCCGCAATCTCCGACTCGGTTTGCGCTGCCAAAACCAACACTTCGGCATCTTCGTCTTTCACTGCATTTTTCACTTGCTCAACGTAACTATTGCCTGCGACAGCCGATTTTTCATCAACATTGCAGACGTACATCACAGGCTTATTTGTGAGCAAAAATAAATCGTGCGCCGCTGCCTGTTCGTCTTTTGTATCAAACGAAACTGTGCGGGCAGATTTGCCCTGTTCGAGCGCAGTTTTGTATTTTGCCAACACTTCGTAAATCAGTTTTGCCTGCTTGTCGCCGCCTGTTTGCGCCTGCTTTTGCACTTTGGCGATACGGCTTTCGATAGTTTCCAAGTCGCGCAGTTGCAACTCGGTGTCGATAATTTCCTTGTCGCGCACAGGATTTACTGAGCCGTCAACGTGTACCACATTTTCATCGTCAAAGCAGCGCAAAACGTGAATTATAGCGTCAGTTTCGCGAATATTTGCCAAAAATTTGTTCCCCAAACCCTCGCCTTTGCTCGCGCCTTTTACCAAACCTGCAATATCAACAATTTCCACCGTTGTCGGCACAATTCTTTCGGGCTTGCAAAGTTCGGCAAGTCTGTTCAGCCGCTCGTCAGGCACGGTTATCACGCCAACATTCGGCTCGATAGTACAAAAAGGGAAGTTTGCCGATTGCGCTTTGGCATTCGACAAACAGTTAAATAACGTAGATTTACCGACATTCGGTAAACCAACTATTCCGCATTGTAATGACATATTTTTAGTAATTAGTAGTCAGTAATTAGTAGTCAGTGATTAGTAATTAGACACAAGTAATCAGTAAAGAAACTATGAAAAAAGGCACTTTCTAATTACTAATTACTTATTACTAATTACTTACTTTGCAAGTTCAATGAATTTATCAATGGTTTGGGCTTGCGGACTTTGGAAATATTTGTCCTTAATTGTTTGATACAATTTCAATGCCTTTTGATTGTCTTTAAATTCAAAAAGATAAATGTCTGCGGCTTTTTTGAGAAAAATTGGCGAAATAGCCTCATTATTGAAGTCCGCTGCTTTTTCAAAGTATTTTACAGCCTGTTTCAAATCGCCTTTTTCAACATAGCAATCGCCGATAAGTCCTGTGGCAACGGGCGCAAACGTGAAAGATTTATTTGTTGCTTTCTTTGCGTAATCTATTGCCTCGTCAAATTGTCCAAGTTTAAAAGAACAGGTAGCAGCACCAAGCGCAGCCTCTTTTTTTGCATCTGTGAAAGAATAGTCAGACACGATGTCGATGTAGCCAGCGTTAATACCATCGCCGTTTAGCGCAAGTTGGAAAGAGTCGCGGGCGAAAGTCTGCTCGCACCAAACCAATTTTTCTGCTGCCTCAACATTTTTCGGTTCAAAATAAAACTTTTTTGCACCAATAAACGCCAATACAACCAAAACGATGCCAATTAACACATAATAAATTGGTTTTTGATGTTTTTCAAAAAAAACTTCCGTTTTGGAAATTACTTCTCCTGCTTTTTGCTCTGTTTTAAGAGTTGTTTGTTTTTTATTTGCCATATCTTTTTTAGATTTTAGTTATTAAAGTTTAGAGTTTATAAAATATAATTATCTAAAAATCAACACATTAGTTGTGGATTTTAGATTCTATTTTTTATATTTTTTTAAGACTGCAAAGGTATAAAAAAATTATGAATTATAAATTAAAAATTATGAATTATTTTTAAGTATAAAAAAGTAAAAAAAATGTTGTACCTTTACACCCGATTTTTGTCATTATATTTTTACAAATTTTTAAACTAAATTTAAAATGGCACTAAAACATTCAATTTTTTGCATATTTTGTCTATTAGCAGGCAATTTTATTGTGTCGGCGCAAACAAATGTTACTCCGTGCGATGCAACTGTTTTGTGCGAGTCTGCAACATTGAATAATTCTTACCCTACTTACAGCAATTCATTTGCCATACACACAATTTGTGATAATGGTCGCGTTTTCAACAGATGTGTTTTTTACAAACTTATTGTAAAAACTTCTGGCACTTTTTCATTTAAAATAAAACCGCAAGCAGCATCAGATTATGACTGGGCGGTTTGGAAAAATGTAGATTGCAATAATATTTCAAATGTAAATGTAAAACCTGTCCGATATTCTTCAAATGACGGAATTAATTCACAATTAGCGGGTGTAACGACAAATTGGGATACAGGAATGAGTGCCTCTGCTACTGTTACTTGCGACCCAGCAGGCGGTTATACAAATGGAATGACCTCGCAATTACCTGTTGTTGCAGGCGATGAAATTCTTATCGCAATAGATTTGGCGCAAGACGAACTTTCTGGTTATCAACTTGTTTTTGACGGCAATTTTCCGACAAGCGATATAATTGGCAGCGATTTTCTTTGCATTGAAGAATACGGCACATACACAGTTTGCGATTTTGGAAATGACGGAACGGAATATTTTAATTTGAATATTTTAAGAAATCATTTACTTCAAAATTATCTTAACGGCGCAAGCGGCTATAATATAGTCTTTTACGCACAGGAAACCGATATTCTCGCGGGAACGCCTGTGATTACGCAGACAACCATAACTTCTGCTGGCAAAAGAGTTTTCTGCACCATTACTTCGAGCGACAGACAGGAAATTTTGTCAATTAATTTAGTGCTTGCAGGCACTTCCGAAACAATCGAAAATTTGACGCTCTGCGAAAATGATTTGCCATTCACTTGGCGCGGAAATATTATTCCTGTTGGCACTGTTTCCGACACGATAACCTATAACAGAACGAATGTAGCGGGCTGCGACAGCATTGTTCATCTGAATTTGACGGTAAATGACACCGTTATTGAAAATGTATTTATCGAAGTTTGCCCGATACAACTGCCATATACTTGGCGCGACAAAATTCTTCCGCTTGGTACAACTTCCGGCGTTATCACTTACAACGAAACGACCATTGACGGCTGCGACAGCACAGTTATTTTAGACGTACTGATAACAAATATTTTAACAAAAACGCTTAATGTGGAACTTTGTGACGGCGAATCTTTTAATTTTCGCGGTACAGAATTTTCACGGACAGGCATTTACAGAGATACTGTAATGCTGTTTGTCGATTGCGACAGCATTATTACGTTGAATTTAACGATTAAGCCAATTTTACAATATTCCTATTCGGAAATAATTTGTAATAATGATATTTATGATTTTAACGGGCGAATGCTCAATGAAACAGGCATTTACATTGATACAGTTATCTCTTCTTTTGGCTGCGACAGCATTGTTACATTAGATTTGCGGGTGGTAACATTGCAGCAGCATACCGCCTCTGTTGTTCAATCTATAATTTGCGCTGACGATGGCATTTTTGACATAAATTTTACTCCTGTCAATCAATTTTTTGACCTTTTGCCGTCATATTATTCAATAGTTTTCAATCAAAAATCGCTTAATGCAGGCTTTGAAAATTTATACGAAGATTTTGTAAACAGCGTGCAGATTGATTTTTCAACAAATATTTACCCCGATAATTACGGCGGAGAAATAATTATTTACGATACGATTGCCGATTGTGCGCGGCAGATTATTCCGTTCAATGTTGATATTTATTACCCAAACGGCATTATGGAACAAAAATGGAACGATGTAATTGCGTTGAAAAACTCTTATTATAATGGCGGTTACGAATTTGCAGGTTATCAATGGTATCAAAATGGGGCAATTTTGTCTGGCGAAACAAAGTCGTATATCTATCTGAAAGACAAAGCATTAAATGTCGGCGATGAATATTATGTAAATCTTACGCGCGCTGACGGCAGCACAATGTTTTCCTGTCCGTTTATTGCGCACGACCCGAAACCGACCGTTTCTCTATTTCCAACCATTGTACAAAATGGAAATGTTATCACAATTTATCTGACAAAAAATGCAATAGATGCGCGGCTTTGGACTGTAACAGGAATTTTACTTGAAAATGTAAAGGTGCGTGATGTGCCTGTTCATCAGATAAATGCGCCAAATACCGCAGGCGTGTATCTGCTTGAAATTCAGTTAGATGAAGGCAGTAGAAGAGTTTTTGATATTTTGGTGCAATAGCAGTGTTGCAAAGCACGCAGATGACACTGATTAAACGGATAAACGCAGATAAATACATAAGAAAAACGCAGGTTATTATAATAATCTGCGTTTTATCTAATTTTATTAAAAAATCTGCGTAAATCTGTCTAATCAGCGTCATCTGCGTTCTAAAACTACTTTTCAATTACCACTCTTACCCCTTCGCTGTGCGCCGACATTTCGGGCGCGTACATATTTTGCAGTGTTGTTATTCCGTTTGAGAAAACTCCTGCGTTGTTGGCGCGGACATCGTACTCAAAAACGTATGTTCCTTTGGGCATTCGCTCGAAAAAGAAATTGGTTGCGGCATCGCGAGTGCTTTCGTAGTACGCCGCGCCGTTTTGGTATTTGTAACCGCTCAGCACGTTGGTTGGCTCAAAGCCCGCTGCACGCATATCTTTGATGTGAATGTACTCCATTTCGCGGTCGATTTTGATAACGAGGCGTATGGTTACGAGGTCGCCAACGTGAATAACGCTGTCATTCCCGCGAAGGCGGGAATCTCCTGAATTTTCAGGGGATTGCGGGTCGTTGCCCGCAATGACAAAGAGTTGTTGCCCATTTTCCGTATTTTTTTTCAAAAAAATCTGTTTTTCGATTTTTACATTGGTGCTGGCAGATGTTATTTTGTCCAAATTTTCAAAATATTGCCAATACATTCCGCCCCACATTGTTCCCGCTGACGTTTTTTCGATTTTGACTGTACCTAATTCGGGGGTAATTTCTGTGCCTTTCCACGAATATTTTATATAACCTGCGGCTTGCTCAATTTTTTCTGAATTTGACGGTTCTACTACTTTTTTTACTTTTTCTTTTAAATTTGTTCCATTGCCAACTGTTACTTTCACGCCTTCTTCGGCGTTACTCCAATCTTTGCCGAAATTCATCAGTGCATAAACCGCATCGGTGGTGGCTTTGGTGCTGTTCCAAGCGTTGGTTTGGCGGTTTTTCAGCAGCCAAATTTTCATTTCTTCAATGTCGGTTTGTAGGGGCAGGGCGCGCCCTGCCCCTACGGCGTTTGCACCAACCTCTGCAAATGCCTCAATCGTTTTTGCCTGTGCCTCAACAGGCGACTGATACCACAGCCAACCAGCGCGGTTGTCTTTCCAATACATTCCCATTTCATCGGTTTCTACTGATGTTTCTTTGAGATTGTTGATAACGGTTTTTGCCGAATTTTGAAAGCCGTAACGGTTGAGAACAACGGCAATCATTGCTTTGCGCTGTAAATCATAATTTTTGAAATATTCGGTAATATTTTTGTTAATATCACCCAAATATTTGGTTGCCTCGGCAGGCAACGGATATTTTTCTTTCCAAAAACTGCGGACATAATAATAATGTATAAACTGCTTTCCGTCAATTTTTCCGCCCTGTTTTTTAATATTTTCCTGCTGGCGTTTTATTTCTTTGATTTGCTCACTGTCAATGTATTTTATGGCTTTGGAGATTAGGTCTTGTAGGGGCGTTGCGCGCAACGCCCCTACGTTTTCGCCCAACATTTTATTCAACTGCCCAAAACCCTGAACGATATGCTCGGTAATGTAAGGCGAGGATTTTCCGCCCTCAAACCACGCAAAACCGCCGTCAGCATTTTGTCTGCGAATGAGTTTTTCCTGCGCCTGCGAATTTTCCTGAGCCATTTTGTTTAAATCGAAAAAGAGTGCAAGACGTTTGCGCTGCTCATTTTCGTTTTGGGCATTGCGCACCCAAGGCGTTTCTTCGAGAATGATGTTTTTTAATTCCTCGTTGTCTTGTAGGGGCGTTGCGCGCAACGCCCCTACGTTGTTCCATTCGTCAAAAACACGTTTAATTTTCGGGTTTTGGTTTAAAATATGTGTCGATAAAATATTTCCATACAAACGGCTGAACAACTGCTCACTGCATTCGTAAGGGAACTCGCGCAAATAGGGCAGCGACATTACGGCAATCCACAGCGGGTTGGCGGTGATTTCGAGGGTGAGGTTGAAATTTTGAAACCCCTCCCCGACCCTCCCCGCAGGGGAGGGAGTGTGCGCCGTTTCATCATTCTGCAAATTTTGAGAGGTGGGCGTTCCCCCTCCTTTGGAGGGGGTTAGGGGGAGGTTTACCAATTTCTCAAACGTAAATGTTTTTGTCTGTCCCTCTTTTGCAAAAATCGGCATCGTTTCGGTAACTAACATTCGGTTGGGCAAAACAGGTAAAACGCTGCTTTCGCCGTCTGAAAAATTGCCGTCATTGGTTGCTGCAATGATTTTATATTCAAGGGCTTGAACTGTATTTGGAACGATAAATTGCCAACTAACTTCTGCATTTTTTCCTGCCTCTGCTGAAAATTCTCTATTTTTTAAACCAGCAATTAATTCTAAACATTTTGTATAAGTAAGTTCTTTACAATCAATACCTTGCAGTATTATTTTTCCACTTAAAGCATCGGTTAAAATTATTTGCGCATTTCCCGATAAATCTTTTCCCGAAAGATTATTGATTTTCGTAGAAATAGTTACTTCATCGCCTTCGCGCAGGAAACGCGGCACGTTTGGCACTATCATTAACTCCTTTTGCGTTTGGGCGTAAAATTCTGCTGTGCCGCTGTGCAAATCTTGCGTGTGCGCTAAAATCATTAATTTCCAACGAGTTAATGCTTCGGGCGAAGTGAATGACAGTTTTATATCGCCATTTTCGTCAGTGTAAAGATTGGGGTAGAAAAAGGCGGTTTCCTGCAAGTTGGTGCGCGGCTGAATTTGGGCAAGTTGTTTTTCCTTCTCCTGCCCTTGATTAGTCGTGATAAGAATAACGCCATTAGCACCGCGCGAGCCGTACAATGCCGTTGCAGTTTCATCTTTTAAAATTGTTGTACTTGAAATTTCATCAGGTTTAAGGTCGCTTATATCTGCTATTGGCACGCCATCAACTACATAAAGCGGATTTGAACCTGCATTTACAGAATTTAAACCGCGTATTCTAACAGAAGACGAACTACCGTATGCCATCGTTGCAACCTCTACACCTGCAAATTCACCTGATAATGCTTTTGTTATATCAGAATGGTTACTATAAGATATTAAATTAGGAAAATGTGGAGATACATAATTAAAATATTTGTCATAAGGCGAAAGCCAAAAATTATTTAATCTGTATATTTCTCGCAAATTAATATTTTCATATATTCTTTCATCGTCATATCTACTTCTTGTATAATCTAACGGCTTGAATGAAAAACTGTGAGGTACAAATTGGTCAAGCGAGGCATCGTACATTGTTGCCAAAACTTCGGCTGCAATTTTATCCTTGTCTTCGCCTGAAATCACAAGTTCCCAAGTTTCAGGCGCGCCGGGCGTAAGTTTATCGCGGAAAACTTTTGTAGTGATTTTTAGATTTTTGGGCTTTTCGGTAACATTAATTTTAAAATTTTCCTGTTTGTAGCCATTTTCCCAAAGTAAATAGGAGGCAACAAATAAACCGTCTGCAATATGTTCCTGTTTTGCAACTATTTCCAAAACGCCTTTTCCGTTTTTAATCGGAATTTCGCGGTGTTCAACCCATTTATTGCCGCTTTCGAGATGCACAATGGCAACGGTATTTTTAATATCTGAAAGGAACGTGATTTTTATTGTTTCGCCAACAGAATAGGCGGCTTTTTCTAAATTTACCGAATAAAAATTGTTATTGATTGCCTGCAAAGTTTTGTCGTCTAAAATTCGCACAACTTTCTGCGTTTTAATGCTGTCGTTTCCGTACATTGTGAATGCCTCAACCAAATAAATGCCCTTTGAAAATGGCGTATTAATTTTTACGCTGTCCGATTTTTGCGTATTAAAATCAAAGGTTTGCGTGTTTCCTTTTTGCCAAAACAACGGATTTAATTCATCTGCGGAATATGGCAAATGCGGAAAATATTTTATAAAAGTTTCTTTGTCATATAATTGATAATCAGTGTTTTGTTCTTCGTTATAATAATAATAATCTCGCCTGTTGTTTGAATTTGTTTTATTCGGCAAAATAATTCTTTCGGGGCTAATGAGTTGAGTAACAATGATTTTGCCTTGCGAAACTTCTTTTATACCATTAAGATTTGTGGAACTGATAACGATATTTTTAAAATCTTTTTGCAATGTTTCTTCTGGAATATTTAATGTTAATTTTCGGGGCAAATCTCCGATAGAAACGCGAGTTTCGGCAGAGTGCGTTTCGCCGTTTATGTCAGTAATATCGGCGAAAACGGTGTAGTTATAAGTGCGGTATTCCTTTGGTAGGGGCGTTGCGCGCAACGCCCCTACGGCTGCATCTTTCGATTTTGCAATAAATTTTATTTCAAATTTTCCCTCGCTGTCGGTAGTACTTTCGCCGTTGATAATTGTTTCCTGATAAGAGTATCGCGGCGGGTAAATCATTCTGTAATATGGGAAAATTTCCTGACGTTCCACGCGATAAACAACTTTGGCATCGGAAATTGGCGCACCTGCAAACGAAACGGCTTTTCCTGTGGCTTTTACCTCGTTTTCGAGCGTAAATTCGCCTTTGAGTTCGTCAAATTTCACCTCAAATTTCGGGCGTTTATACTCTTCTACTCGGAAATAATATCTATTTTTTGCGTAATTATCTACTAATAAATAATGTCCTGTTAAACCATTACTTGGAATAACAAATTCGCCAAAAACGCTGCCGTAATCGTTTGAAACAAGTTTTAAAGACGAAACAGTTTTATAATTTGCATTTTGTAAATCAATTATAACTTCTTGATTTTTAGCAATTTGAGATTTGTGTTTATTCTTATTTTTATCATATAAAATTGCTTTAAAATAAATTGTTTGCCCGGGTCGATAAATAGCGCGGTCGGTAAAAATATCAGCCTCTTTATCTGCTAAATCATCATCATCATCATCGTCATAATAATTATAATTAATTTCTATATAAGCCTTAGAATCAGGGTCGTATACATAAATTTCATCGTCAGAATAATCAATATTTTCTTTTTCACCCTCCTCGTCTTTTGCTTTAAATACCAATGAAAAAATGCCGTGCTTGTTGGTGGTGGAAAAAAAATGTTTTTCTTTATCGTCATTATATAATTTCAGTTTTTGGTTGGCAATCGGTTTCCCTGTTTTTCGATTTAAAAGTTGGCTGCTATTTTTATCTAAACGAATTGTAACCCAATTATTTACATAAAAATATTCCACATTTGCAAAATAGGGTGTTCCTTCTTTTTCTTCTATAAAATCTTGATTATTAGATATTTCTATTCCATAAACGCCTCGCGGAAGTCCGTCTAATTTTATAATAGTGGAATGTTCAATAAAATCATCAAAATGCCTTAATTCCCAAATGTCCGATTTATAAAGTTTTCCGTTTTTAGAAGACAAATATAAAGAATCTTCTTTGTCTTGAATATTGCTGTAAATTCGGTAATAAACTGTGTCTAAATTTGTTGCGGTAAGAGTAACGGCAATCGGCTCATTTGGCAACATATTTTTGTCGATTTTTACTGTCAATTTTTGTTGTTGCAAATATTCCATAAGGTTTTTGCAGTTTGCACTCCATTTGTTTTTTTCGGAAAATGTTACATTTTGGCAAATGTCGTAAGTTCTCTTTTTATCTGAATAGCGGTATTTTTCGGCTACTTTGTAGTACAAATAAGCAGCAAACGGCTCGTTTGGAAATGTTTGTGCCAACTCTAAAATTTTTTCGGCATCATTATTTATTTTTTCCAACTGAAAATTCAAAAACGCACTTTTATCTCTATCATTTTTATGAAAATCAATTAATTCATCAAATAAATTTTGGGTAATTTTTGAATTATTATTGTTATAATCATTCTTTAAAGCATTGATATAGCGAAAATTAAGAATATCAAAAAGCGTAGGAAATAGGTCAATATCTTGGTCGGAAGTTAGAATTTTTTTGAAATCTGCCGTTTTTGTTGCTTGCAAAAGATTTTTATTTGACACCGATTCTCGATATAAATCTAAACTTTTGGCGGTCAAACGCGCTGTTGTCCAAGTTGCAATATCATCGCTCGGCGTTTGCGTTTCGGTAATATCGCGCCGTTGCCAACGTGTATTTTGGGCGTAATTATCGTAAATGCCTGCCAACAACGATTGCAAAACAGCGGTGGTAAGGTTTTCCGTAGGGGCGTTGCGCGCAACGCCCCTACCAGCCATTGCCAAAATCTCCTTTTCAATTTCGGCAATCACCATTTTATAGCGGTTTTCACCGTTGTCGTCTTGCGTTTGCGACACAATTCGCGCTTTTAACATCAGCGAATTAACGATTTCCACCGTATTATTCTCCTTTTTTGCCTGCGCAAAAATCGCCTCAACTTTCGGCAGCAGCGATTTTAACTGCCCTTGATTTTGCAGATTTTCGATTTCTTTCCAACGCTGTTCGTATGGAAATGGTTGATTTTGAGCGTTCATCATTGCAAAATTCAGCAAGATGATTGTTGAAAAAATTATTTGTTTCATAGGTTTTTGGGGTTTTAGTGTTTTTTTGATTGTAGGGGCAGGGCGCGCCCTGCCCCTACGGAATATATATTTTTACCCAAACAGCACCTTAAATGCGTCTTCTAATTTTGCTGCGGGTTTTACTTCGATTTTGCGGTTGCTTTTGGTTAGTTGCGAAAAATTGTAGGAAGGAATGATTATTTTTTTGAAACCGAGTTTTTCTGCCTCTGCAATGCGGTGTTCTATGCGATTGATTGGGCGTATTTCGCCCGAAAGTCCGACCTCGCCTGTGAGCGCAACCGTTCTGTCGATGGCAATATCGAGGTTTGACGAGAGAACGGCAGCCGCCACCGCCAAATCTATGGCAGGGTCGCTTACGCGCAAGCCGCCCGCAATGTTGAGAAAAACGTCTTTTTGCGCAAGTTTGAAACCCGCGCGTTTTTCCAGCACAGCCAAAAGCATATTCATTCGTCTGATGTCGAAACCTGTTGTGGAACGTTGCGGAACGCCATACGCCGCAGTGCTTACAAGTGCCTGAACTTCAATGAGAAAGGGGCGTATTCCCTCCAACATTGCAGCGATTGCCACGCCCGACAAATCTTCGGGGTTTTGCCCCAAAAGCAACTCCGAAGGGTTGGAAACCTCGCGCAAGCCGTTTGCCAGCATCTCGAAAATGGCGAGTTCGTCTGTGCTGCCGAAACGGTTTTTGTTCGCCCGCAAAATTCGATAAAGGTAATGCCTGTCGCCCTCGAACTGCAACACCGTATCAACGATATGCTCCAAAAGTTTCGGTCCTGCAATGCTGCCATCTTTGGTAATATGTCCGATTAAAATCACAGGAATATTGGTCTGTTTGGCGAATTTGAGCAACGCCGCCGAACATTCGCGCACCTGCGTAATGCTGCCTGCCGAGGCATCAAGCGTTTCGGAGGCAACGGTCTGAATGGAGTCGATTATCACAAAATCGGGCGCAACATTTTTTATCTGCGTAAAAATTTCTTCAAGCGAATTTTCCGACAAAATATAACATTCTCCCTGCGCTTTGCCGATGCGTTCTGCTCTGATTTTTAGTTGATTGGCACTTTCCTCGCCCGAAACATAGAGAATTTTGCGGTCTTTCATTTGCAGCGCAATTTGCAGCGCGAGGGTCGATTTGCCAATCCCCGGCTCGCCGCCGATAAGCACCAGCGAGCCAAGCACCAAGCCGCCGCCAAGCACGCGGTTGAGTTCGGCGGAAGTGGTGTCAATTCTGGTTTCTTTGGTGATGTTGATGTTCTGAACTAATTGCGGTTTTTCCTTTTTTGCAACAGAAATATAACCGTGCGGGATTTTTTCGGGCTGTGCGGTATGCACTTTCTGCTCAACAAACGAGTTCCACGCTCCGCAAGACGGACATTTGCCGTATGCTTTTGGGTAGTCCATTCCACACTCTGTACAGAGAAAAACGGTTTTATCTTTTGCCATATTGAAATTTTATTTTTTTCACGCAGAGAACGCAAAGATTTCGCAAAGAACGCTGTATTTCAAAATTTTATTTATAAAATTTCTTTGCGTTCTTAAAAAATAATGAATTAAGATATTACTTTTTAAATTTTTACTATTTTTTTATGTTTTTTTTAAGTTCGCAAAGATGTAAATTTAAAAATTTACTTTGCGCCCTTTGCGTTAAAACTTTGCGCTCTTTGCGTGAAATAATTAAATTGCAAAATATTACATTAATTTTTTATCATCACTTAGTTTTAATAATCCATCAATTTCTTTTTTCCATAAATTAATTGTTTGTTTCTATCTATTGAACGTTTTAAAATTGGGTTTCTAATTGCCTGATTTTCAAGCAAATCAACATCTCTACTAAATGTGTCTTGCAACGCAAATTTTAAATCAAAATAGTTGTCTGCATAAGTTCTTATTGGCATTCTTTTAAATTCAACCACCATATCAATATCGCTTTTGTCTGAAAATCTGTCAGTCAGCACAGACCCAAACAAATAAAGATTTCTGACTTTGTGTTTTTTACAAAGTCGTTCTACATTATTTATTTGTTTTTCTACAATATTCATTGCTTGTTTTTTTAAAAATTATAAATAAAGAAACCGCAATTTACAAAGCCTTTGCCGCTTTTTTGAGGAGTGAATTTTAAAGATGACTGCATAAACGGCGATTTTTCGCTGCTGGGAACAAATTTATATACAAAATTTTCTTTTTGCGCCATACAAAAATAGAGGGTCAAATCGTAGCCGATTAAGTCGTAGTCGGGTGCGCTGCTTGCAGAACGAACGTTGAAATATTTTTTGTACGCGCTCAAATATTTTTCAGTAACGGCGGAGTTGTTGAAAATTGAATACGAAGTTGCATTTGGCAAGTCGCTAAATCTTTTTGATATGTCGTCAGACAACCAAAATGCTGTGTTTGAGGCGTTTAGCGTTTTGTAATAGGGCGCAAGCGATGAAATCTCTTCGACATTGCTCGTGGCAAGCACAACCAGATTTTTCTCGTCTTTAAGGTTGGGATTAAGGCTGTTGTCTTGCTTTATCTCTATAAATTTTATTGCTCTGAGTTTTAAATGTTTTTTCAAATTAGAGGCAAATTGAAAGCCTTTGTCATTGGAATTTTCATTTGCAAAATCAACAAAAATAATGTTATCTTTGGAAAAACGCGAAATAAATTCGTCTGTTACCGCAGGAAAAATGTCCTCATTTGTGGGGTTGAATTGATAAAGATAGTCGTGTTTGTCGGCTCTGTCAATCTTTGAAGTGAAAGGCACAACTTGCGCGATTTTGTTCTTTTTTGCAAAGGCAGCCACCGCCGAAACCTGCTCTGTGTAAGCGGGACCAATAATAATATCTGCGCCGACAAGGAAATTGTCAGCCAAAATTCCCGCGAGAAGTTCGGTTGTAACGCCTGTGTCGAAAGTTTTTACCTCAACCGAAACGCCGTGTGTTTTTGCCTCTTCCAACGCTATCAAAGAGCCTTTATAAAATTCGATAAAACGCTCTGTGCTAATGTTTTGTTCGGAATTATTGGAAAAAGGCAAAAGATATGCTATTTTGAGATTTTTTTTGATAATTTCAGGTTTTACGACAGGCTTTTCTTCTTTAATAACAGGCTGTGGAGGCGTTACTGCGGTTTTTGCAACGGCAGGAATTGTCAAAATTTTACCCACTTTCAACCCGTCAGCAATTTGCGGGTTGGCGGCAATTAATTCCTCCTGCGAAATATTATATTGCTTGGCAATTCCGTAAAGCGTTTCCTTTTTTTCGACCTTATGCGTTGTTTCAACTCTTTGATTTTCAGTTGTTTGCGCAACATTTTCATTTACGGGAATTTGCAAAACATCGCCTTTTCTTATTCCGTCTTCAGCAAAAGGGTTTGCCTCTAAAATATCGTTAATAGACACGCCAAATACCTTTGAAATGCTGTACAAAGTCTCTTTTTTTTGCACTTCGTAAGTAACAAATTTTTTCTGAATAATAGGTTTTGGCTCAATTTTAGGCTCTTCTGGTTTTGTTTGCGGTTTAACCTCTTCTTTTGCAGCCGTTTGGCGATTGTCATTAACAGGAATTTTTATTATTTGCCCTATTTTGAGTTTTTGAATATCAATATTAGGGTTTAAATCAACAATTTGCTGCTGCTCAACGCCGTACATTTTGCAAATTGAATAAAAAGTCTGTTTTGCAACAACGATGTGTTCAATGATTGTTGCGCTGCTAACTGGTTTGTTTTCAGTTGGCTGCACAGTTTTTTTTGTAGGAATTAACAGCGTTTGCCCCAATTTTAAACCTTCTTTGAGGTTTGGGTTTGCGTCATAGATTTCCGCCTGCAAAACGTTAAATTTTTTGCTGACGGAATACAATCCTTCGCCTTTTTGCACGGTATAAACGTAATATTCCTTGCCATTGACAATTTTTGTCGGGTAATTTTGCGCGTTAATCACTGCGCAAATCATTAAACAGATTAAAAATGATGTAAATTTTTTCATAATTTTTTATGTTTAAAATTTCTGCAAAATTAAATTTTTAGACTTTCCATATAAACAGTATCTGGACAAAGGTCTGCATCGTTTGCCCATTGAATTGTGCCGTGAGAAGGTTGCACTGTATTAAAAACATCAACATCTCGCAATGGCTTAAACATATTATAGTTCAAATATGGTTTCATATCAAAAATACCCTCTTCGCCATTTTTAAACCATAAATGCAAAGTATAATCCTGTGCAGACACTACATCTTTTATTCTTGGATTCATAACATTTAATTTATGATGCAAAATTACAAAAAAATCTTTTACAACGAACAAAATATTTTTATTTTTGCCTTGCAAACAACAAAACAGGCGTTCCTGTAAAACTCCACTCACTGCGCAGTTTGTTTTCCAAAAAACGCATATACGGCTCGCGAATATATTGAGGCAGATTTGCAAAAAACACAAATGTAGGCACTTGAGTATCAGGTAATTGCGTAACGTATTTTATCTTGATATATTTTCCTTTGATTGCGGGCGGAGGATAATTTTCGATTAACGGCAAGAAAAATTCGTTGAGTTTGTTTGTCGAAACTTTTTTCGTTTTGTTTTCATAAGCCTGCATTGCCATTTCGATAACCTTAAAAATGCGCTGTTTATTAACAACAGAGGTGAAAATCAGCGGAAAATCGGTAAATGGAGCAAGCCGCTCGCGTATCGAATTTTCAAACTTTTTAACATCGGAATTTGTCTTATTTTCAATCAAATCCCATTTATTTACACATACTACAAGCCCTTTTTTATTTTTTTGAATTAATGAAAAAATGTTGAGGTCTTGGCTTTCAATTCCGCGCTCGGCATCAATCATAAGAATGCAGACATCGGAGTTTTCTATGGCTCGAATGGCTCGAATTACCGAATAATACTCGACATCTTCATTCACCTTCGCTTTTTTGCGAATGCCCGCCGTATCAACAAGATAAAAATCGTGTCCAAACTTGTTATATCGCGTGTAGATTGAGTCGCGCGTTGTGCCTGCAATGTCGGTTACAATGTGGCGGTTGTCGTCCATAAAAGCGTTTATCAGAGACGATTTGCCGGCATTCGGGCGACCGACAATAGCAAATTTCGGCAAATCTTCAATCTCCTCCTCTTTGCTCTCTTTTGGGAAACGATTTAGCACTTCGTCAAGCAACTCGCCGCTGCCCAAGCCATTGACAGACGAGAGAATAAACGGCTCGCCAAGTCCGAGCGAGTAAAATTCTGCCGCCTGATACTGCAAATTAAAAGTATCAACTTTGTTTGCCACCACCATCACATTTTTTTTGCTTTTACGCAAAATATGAGCCACATAAGTGTCCAAATCGGTAATTCCGCTCAAAACATCAACCACAAAAAGTATTACGTCTGCCTCTTCCATTGCGATACTGACCTGCCGATTAATTTCCTCCTCAAAAACATCTTCGGAATTTACCACCCAGCCGCCTGTGTCAATAATCGAAAATTCTGTGCCGTTCCACTCGACTTTGCCGTATTGGCGGTCGCGTGTAGTGCCTGCCTCGTCATTGACGATTGCGCGGCGCGTTTTTGTAAATCTGTTAAAAAGTGTCGATTTGCCCACATTTGGGCGACCAACTATTGCAACAATATTTCCCATATTTTTTTGTATCAAGTGTTTGAGTAATGAATATCAAGTAATTTTCTGCAAAATTACTCAAAAAATGGGAATAAAAAAAATACAAAATCTTTTGGTTAATTCTTTTTTGAGGTGATATTGAAAAAAATGCTTGCGAAGGCGGCACATTTCGACCCCTGATTCACACTATTTATTGCACAACATTTCTGATAGCATACAGCGGATAAATTTTTATTTTATCATATATTGCAAAATTTTCCAAAGAAGTTCTGATTCCAAATTCCGAATTTTTCTCTTTGAGAAACTGCCACATACTTTGCATTTTGCCCGATTTGCCCGATTTTACTTCTATCGGAATAATTTTATCGCCGATTTGAACAACAAAATCCACTTCGGCGTGACTGTTGCGTTCTTCGCGCGTCCAGTAAAAAAGTTGCGTTTGCTCGTATGGCGAACTTGCTTTTAGCAGTTCTAAACCGACAAACATTTCGGCAATACCGCCTTTGTTGATTGCGTCAAAATCGTCATTGAGCAGAATATCAGACAGTTTCAAACCCAACAATCGTTGAAAAACGCCTGTGTCAAGCAGCAGCATTTTTCGGAATTTAGGGTTAATTTCCGCACCGAGCGGCAGTCCGTTTGCCGAAGTATGCGTTACAGGAATGATTAAACCTGCCATTGCAAGCAGTTCGGCAGCGTGTTTTATCTGAAAAGCCGAAAAAAACTGTTCTTTGTCGGTATAAACAAACTTATTGCCCATTTGCCTGACTGCGCTGTCCAAAGCCGCCGAAATTTGCAAAGTAGGCACGCGCTTTTTATATTTTGCAAAATCATTTCGCAGCGACACAATCAAATCATCTAAAACCGCTTGACATTTCAGCAAGTTTTTTTCGTCAGCATAACTCGCTACCACTTCGGGCATTCCGCCGATAAGCAAAAATAGTTTCAATAAATACAGTGCTTTATTGTGCAGCACATCATCAAGCGGATTTTCGTGATTTGCTTTTTTCAGCGCGTTTAGCAATCCTGTGTTGCCATTTGCCTGCAAAAATTCGGCAAACGAAAACGGATACATAAACAGCGAGCGAATCCTGCCTACACCAAAAGACGGTATTTCTTCGAGCGCAAATTCGAGCAACGAGCCGGCAGCAACAACGTGCAATTCGGGAAAATCTTCGTAGAAAAAACGCAAAGACGAAATTGCAGGCAGGCAACTTTGAATTTCGTCGAGAAAAAGCAAGGTTTTTCCCGCCTCAATCGGCACATCGAAAGTTGCTGCAAGTTTTTCGCACAAATATTGCGGCGACAAGTTGCCTGCCTCAAAAATTTGCCTTGCCTCTGCATTTCTTTCAAAATTTATTTCTAAGAAATACGGAAATTGCTTTGCCAGATTTCTGACCGCTGACGATTTTCCGACTTGCCTCGCACCGCGCATTAACAAGGGTTTATGTTTGGAGTTGTTTTTCCAATCTTCTAAATCGCTATCAATCTTGCGTTTAAGATATTTCACTTCGTTTTTCATAATCAAAAATTATAATTTCACTTCGTTTTTAGTAATCAAACTTTTGAATTTCACTTCAAAAATACGCGGCAAAATTACAGTTTTTATTTCAAAAAAACAAATCTATTTATGATTTTCTGCTTTTTTGTTTGCAATAGAATGAAAAAAGAAACTGTCTTGCATACAAGACAATAATTTGGATTTCTGCAATCAAAACATAAATCAAATTTTACTTTGCCACAGGGCGAACAGAAAACCATATCTACGTTGATTAGAGAATTTACTTACATTTGATATAAAGTACAAATCATACGCCTCGCCATAATTACTTCCTATACTGCTACTCCAATATACCCCTCTATTTCCAACATATTCGGCGTTGTTGCCATTTCTATAACCTGCGGCAGGCAAAAAAAGCGTATTGCCTGTTGCAACGTCTTTAAACAATGCCCCTTTCACGCTGTTTTGAGTAATAATTTCACTGCGTACTTTTTCGGTGTCAAGCAGAGTTTCAAATTCTTCTAACGTAGGAACTCTATAGCCTTTGGGACTTGGGTCATTTTCTATATCCCAAGTTGTACCTTCAGCGTCTGTAGCATTCCAACCTATTTCATCACCTGTGGCAGCCCACGCTATTTTTCTGTTCCATTGATAAAATTTACCTGCGCTTTCTGGTTTTGCCGCAAAAATTCCTACTTCATCGACATTGCGAGTTGCCCATTTAATGCCGTTAATAACAACACTTTCAGGAACGTTGTTATTGTTGTTGCTGCTTGGTTCGGGTGTTTTGCAAGCGGTAAAAGTTACAGTTGCCAAAATAGCAACGCCAAAGAAATTTTTTAATTTTTTCATAATACAATTTGTTTTAATTAATAGATAGAATATTTTAATACATTGATATTCAAACATATATACAATAAAAATCGCGGACTTCTCTTTGTTCTTGATGTCCTCGACTACATATATTTACCAATGAGTAAAGCCCACGATTTCTCGTGAGCGTCATCACTTTCATTAAGATTAGTTTGAAATTGTCGAAGTTTCAGAACCCTAAATCTGTTAAAAACGCTATTTTTACAATATATTTTGTGTGCTAAAAAGCACTTATTTTATGCAACAATTTTTCTTTTATTATAGTTTGTATAAAAAGGCAAGCCTGTTTTTAGCAAAATATCATTGGCGTGTGCCACTTTTTCGGGACACAACACCACATTAGATAACTGTTCTAATTTTTTATCAAAAACAATTATCGGCACTTTTGAATTATTTAACTCTCTGATACTCACAATTTTAAATACTTTGTTTTTTTTAGTAAAACATTTATCTTTTTAACACAAATTTTGCTAAAATTTTCACGCTGCAAATATACAAATTTTTTTAATACAAATTATTTTTTTTGAGGTGTTATTATTTTTTTAAAATAAAAAACAATTTAAAAAACAGAATATAAAATAAAGAAACCTGTCATTCCCGCGTAGGCGGGAATCCCATTTATAGAATGAAGTAAGGCGATTCCCGCCTGCGCGGGAATGACACCTGTTTTTTTAGTTACTACCAAAATTTATTTTCACAGCACCTCAAAAAAATTATTAACCAATTTTATTTCCTTTTATCAATAAATTTAATCGGTTTTCGGCTTAAATCGGGGAAAATTAATTTTTTCAAATCGTCAGCGTTGCAAATTTCAATTTCGGGCGCAACGCGAATTTTGGCGCGAAAACGGTCTTTCAGGTCTTTGATAAGGTCGGATTCCGTTTGTAGGGGCAGGGCGCGCCCTGCCCCTACGCGCAACCCAATTTTTACCAGCACATTATCATTTCCGTTGTCATCGCGGCTCACTTCCACCACATAATTTTCGATGTACGGCGTGTTGTCGAGTACGTCATAAATTGCTGGCGGATAGAGCGTTGTGCCTTTGTATTTGAGCAAATGGTTTGCTCGCCCAACCACAGGCGACACGCGCATTGAACTTCTGCCGCACTTGCATTTTTCGGTGTGGAAACTGACTAAATCGCCCGTCTTAAACCTCAGCAGCGGCATTCCTTCCACGCCAAGCGTTGTGATTACAAGTTCGCCGACTTCGCCATTTTTAACCACGATTCCCTCATTATCAACCACTTCGCAGATAATCAGTTCAGGATGATGATGTCCGCCGCAGCCGTATTCACATTCGGCAAAAGTGGTCGCCATTTCGGTTGAGGCGTAGGTGGAATAAAGTTCAATGTCCCATTTTTCCTTGATGCGCTGTCCAAGCAGATTTAGCGAAAAGTCCTGCTCGCGCAAATTTTCGCCGATACAAACCACCTTTTTCACGCTCGAATTTCGGTAATCAATGCCGTGTTCTTCGGCGTATTTTACAATGTGCAAAATGAATGACGGCACGCACATTATAGTGTTCGGTTTGATGCGTTGAATAGTGTCCCACTGCAATTCGGGAATGCCGTTGCCCACGCGGATAACGCCTGCGCCAAGCGAGCGCAAGCCGAGAAAATACGCCAAGCCCGCCATAAAACGCTTATCAATAGTTGTCATAAGTTGCACAATATCAGACGATTGAACGCCCGCGCAGGTGAATGATATTTTTTCGTTATACGCCAAACGGTCGAGGTCTTTGTCGGTCATTGCAAACGTTACAGGGTCGCCCAAAGTGCCGGAAGTGGTGATGAAATCTATCACTTTTTCGCGCGGCACGCACAGAAAATCATCGTTGAAAACCTGCAAATCGTTTTTCTCGGTAAAAGGAATTTTCTGCAAATCTTCCAATGTTTTAATCTGCTGAATATCAATATTATTTTCTCTAAATAATTTTTGATAAAAAGGCGAATTATTTTTCAGATACGCCAAAGCGGTTTTCAATTTTTTCTCTTGAAAAATCTTTATTTTCTCTATCTCTTGAAATTCAATATTATTCATAGTTCATTATTCATTGTTAATTAACCTTATCCAATCAATAAATTCATCAATCCACCCAGTCGCTTTGCCGTTGGGTTGAATGCCGAAACCGTGTCCGCCGTGTCCGTTTTCGTCGAGCAGGAGAAATTTGTGTTTGACGTTTTTCTCTGTCAATGCTCTGTTGAACACAACGCTGTTGCGGTAATCAACGGTTTTGTCGCCTGTGCAATGCAGCAGAAAAATCGGCGGCATATCTTGGCGCACATTTTGTTCGAGCGACATTTTTTTTGCCATTTCGGGCGTGTATTTTTTGCCAAGTAAATTTTTACGCGATTTTTTATGTACAATATTTTCGTCTGTCATTGTAATAACTGGGTAAATCATCGCTGCAAAATAAGGGCGCATTGTCTGAACTTTGATTTTAGCGTGATTATTTTGATTTTTATGATTTTTTTTCTCACATAAATCATTAAAATCATAGTTCAGACAAGATATTCCCGCCAAATGTCCGCCTGCCGAAAAGCCCATTACGCCGACTTTTTCGGGGTCGATTTTGTATGTTTGGGCATTCTCTTTCACTATCTGCATTGCCCGCTGCAAATCCTGTATCATTGCGGGGTGATGATTGCCTTGCCAAGCGGTGCGGTAGTGCAGCACAAAGACGGTTATTCCCTTGCTGTTCAGATATTTAGCAACAGTATAACCTTCGTTGTCCATATCAAGATAGATGTAACTTCCGCCCGGACAAATTATCACCGAAATGCCCGAAGTATCAGGTTTTTCGGGCAAAAAAACAGTTAATTCACTCCATTTTTCTTTGTGCGTGGGGTTTTCGTCCCAAAGTTTTATTTTCTGTTGCGAAAAACTCGAAACACAGCACACAAAAGATATTAAAATTGATAAAAATATTTTCTTTTGCATAAAAAATAATTTAAAAAA
>JAISKN010000346.1 GCA_031260925.1 Prevotellaceae bacterium
AGAAACGCGCACAAAAAAAGCATTACATTCCACACTGCTCACAACTTACGGAGTAAAACACAATGCAGGTTGGAATAATATTCAAAGCGAAGTTACGTTAGACGATTTGTTTTTGTAAAAACAAATAAATTTTATCCATTCTGGTAATAGACAAATAAAAACTTTTACCTGCCTGACGGCTTGCAGATTCAAAAATTCAAAGTTAAACCAATGCCATTACTCGTTACACCAAAATTTATTGACGGCTGATAATATGTTTGATTACCGCGCAAGTGGGTTTTTATATACTCTCTTTTAGCACTTCGCTGTTTTGCATTGCCTGAAATATAAATTGGTACGCTTACTAATGTAGCAACTCCTCCTATTGAAGTCAATATTATACCTGTGGTTATGTCTGTAAATAACAGTACAATTACTCCACTTGCAACAGAGCCAAGACCCGACCCTAAAAATGCGTTTCCATAAGTTCGCAATTTTACCCCTTTCATATATTTATCAGATATGTCGCCTCCTACTTGTGTTATTAAAAAATCTTTTGTTTCTTTCCTGTTCATATTTTTGAATTGCTGCTCCGTCATCACAGAATTATTTGACAGCAAATTTGGCTCTTGCTCTATTATTCTATCTAACTGATTTTCAACAACAGGTTGTTTTTTATCATTAAAATTTTCAATATTACCATTTTGATAAATAATTGTAACAATGTCAGATTTTTTTATGCTATAAGTTGGACCTTCTAAATTATCAAACTTCTTATATTTGACAATAAGTTCTTCTATTTCCAAAACTTTTGCGGAAATTTGTTCCTTATTTTTGGTAATAATTTTGTCTTGCGACCATACGCCGTTAGCAACGAACAGCAACCCCAATATTATAAATATTTTTTTCATCGAAATTAATTTTATTGTTAAACAATTTATTATTTTAATAAAGTTATAGATTTCAATTCACTAACAACTTGAACTTGACTTTGTTCATGGTATGATATAGTTCGTATCATGCCTATACCATGTGCATACCAGCCTGTTACTTTATATGTATCTTTAAATATTTTAGTGCCAACTATTTGTGTTTCCTCTATTTTGTAGCATTTAAAGGTACCTGCCTCAACCGTAATTTCTTCTATAGCAGTACATCTGCGATTTGTATTATACATTTTCAATTTTACCCCCTTATATTTAACATTACACACACTTTCTTTGAGAGTTTGTCCTGGTTTCATATTTGCAGGGTATTCAGAAACAGTACCGTCCAATACTTTCACTCCTTCCATTCCTGTAAAAATATCGCTTTCAACAATACCATTACGAATGATAATTTTACCGTACTTTGTACCAATAATGTCAGTACTATATTTATAATCTACTATAAAATTATCTCCCGAACCTTCAACATTAGTAGTTGTTATAGTAGAACCACCTTTTCCACCTATATTTTCGTAAAGTAGTACAACTCCCTTTTTAGTTGGAAATAAAATAAGTTGCGAAGCATCGTCAGTCGTGGTTTCCTCGTCAAAAACATCAACGCTTCCGTTTTGATAAATAACGGTAGTAATGTCGGCTTTCAAAATCGTATAATCTTGACCGTTCAGATTATACTTCAAGTCCTTTTCATTGACTTCAATAATTTTTGCGTCAATTTGCTTTGCGTCTTTGGTAATAATTTTATCTTGCGCAACAAGATTTTGAATACCCAAAAAGGCGATAAAAATGATAAATGCTTTTTTCATAATAAAATTGTGTCAGTTATAAACCATCGACTCGTCGGCTTAAAAAAATATTATTTGTTAAAAAAATTATTTTATCGATTTTGTAAAATAAAATAGCGTGAAACCACCTGTCTGCTTTCAGGTTTCCACGCCTACAATCTCCAATAAGTAGTTTCACACCGCACACGCGGCGTTCACTATTTATTCTTGAGATTGTTGCTCAAAATTTGAGTAACGTGTGGAAATGAAAGCAAGAATAACAGCAAATGCTATTTTATGTGTCTAATTTTGTGTGATTTACACACATTTTTTTGTTTATATCATATTCATTTTTGTTTATAAATAAAATGCAAAAGTACAAATTATTTTTTAATATTTTCTAATATTTGAAAATGTTTGTTGAATTTTTTTGCTGGTGCGGACTTGTGTAGAGAAAAGGCAATGCCTTTTCTCTACCGCCTCACAAAAATTAGTGATGCCGCCTCACAAAAATTCAGTATTGACAAGCGGCTTTTTGCATATTAATTTTGCATTGTAAATTATTCACAATAAAAAAATAGTATTTTATGACAAAAGTAAATTTTTTGAGGAACGCGGCAATAGTTTTTGCCTGCCTCGCAGTAACAATGTTTTCGAGTTGCAGCGGACTTGTAATTCCGCCAGACGATGACGAAGACGACAATAATAACAACAACACCGAAGAGCAGGGTGATTTTACCAAACGCACCTTTGCTAATGCTCAGGAAATTATCGATTTTACACCCGCAGGCATTTATTATCACAATCTTGACGGCACTGAAAAGTTTAATTTTGCCAAAGGCGCAGACGGCTCGCTTGTTTATCAGGGCAGCGTTAATAGCGGCAACGAATGGTTTGTCCTTACCGCAGGCAACGTAAAATACCGCCTGCTGAAAGATATTGCCTACGGCGGAGACGGCAACTGGTATGCGAGAGTTCGTAATTACCCAGCCGAAAAAACTTCCTGCTACCCCTATTTCAGTATGGGTACTGCCGATATTGGCGATGACCTCGGCATAGAAGAGATACCGCTCTATGTTTCACAATGGGTGCAGGGATTTGGACTGCAATTTATCACTGACAATATTTGCGAAACAAAACCTGTTGCTGTTTCAAATGAAAATCTTTGGGGTTTTGAGTGCAAAAAATACACTTACGGCACTGCCTCTGAAGGTATGCACGAGTATTGGGTTTTGGACAACGGCTTTTGCCTGAAACGGCGAATGTATATAGAACTGCCGGGCAGCGAGCCGATAGACCAGATATATGGTTTCTACCGTATCGACAGAGAGGCTCAGAGCCATAACCAGATATTGCAAAAACTTCAGCCTGCAATAGCGCCTGTGGAAAATGTTGCAGTTACCCAAATATCGAAGTGGCAAAAAACTTGGTTTCACGACTATTATCCCGCTGCCTACGACTCTCATTACAGTATGCTGGTAGTGCCGTACAGCAAGCCGATTGCAGCGATGACTGTTGCCTATTCTTTTGAAGGGAACTGGCTTACACCGCAAAAAATCACGCAGTTTCATATTTTGCTCGAAAACGCTACGCAGCAAGATGTTGATGAGTATATCGCAACGCTTATGGCAACAGTGCCGCACCTGACACAGATTGAAACTTCAAATATTGATGGCTATTTCTATTGGAATGCAAGCAACGACTGCCTCACTTCCGACTGGAACTGCCCCGAACTCGGCGAGACAACTTACGGCATTCAGTACAAAATTTTCGGTATCCCCGCAAATACAGGTGCAGACGTGCCGAATATAGAAGAACACAGATATTTTATCAATATTATTTTGTGGAAAAATATAACGGTGTGAAAATCGCACCTCACCCCCCAGCCCCCTCTCCAATAGGAGAGGGGGAGCAGCGAAGCCCAAAACAACAAAATTAGGGAATAATCTGCAAACTTACCCAACGCGCTGCGTTGGGCTGAAATAACAATCGGCTTTCAGCCGAAAGGTTGTACAAAAATTGCAAATTTGGACTGTTGCCTGAAAGGCAAATATATTTTAGCCCAATGCAAAGCGCAGCGGCGCGTTGGGAATATAAAAAACAAATTTAAAAATTCAAAAAAACAAAAAAATCTTGAAAATCTTTTTAATCTTATTAAAATCTTGGTTCAGACAAAAAACAAATTCAAAAATTTAAAAATTCAATATTTAAAAATTCTAAATTCAAAAAAAATTATGTTTAAAAAATTCTTAAAAATGAGGAATGTGGCAGCGATAGCAGCCTGCCTCGCAGCAACAACAATTTTTTCGGGTTGCGAGCCGATAGAGCCGCCTGACCCGAACAATCCAACAGGCGAATTGACGGAACTCAAAACCCCAATCACCGAGAACACCACGCTCAAAGATTTGGGCTTGGAAGTAGATTACTTCTTTGC
>JAISKN010000357.1 GCA_031260925.1 Prevotellaceae bacterium
GACACTTTGAGAGAATTTACAAAGATTTCGCGAATTGTTCCGCCGCGCACAATTTTGAACATTTTATTGATTTTGCCAATATCGACCACAATTTGCGGGCGCATAAGGTTGCTGCCAAAAGTAATTTCAGAAGTTTTTATACCGCTGCCAAAAAGAATTATCTGCAAAATCGCCGAGTCCAGCACAATGTCGCGATGGTTGGAAATGTACATATAACTTTTGTCGTTCGTCAAATTTTCCACGCTGCTGTATGACAAATTTGTCATTGTCATATCAACAATTCGGTGAATTGCCTTGTTCATAACCTCGTCCTGAAATTGATAAACGGTGCTTATTTTTTTGAAATTTTCTGCAAATTCTGCAAAATCTCGTTCAGGGAAAACAAATTTTACAATCTGCTCAAAAAGCGCGTCTTCCGCAATACGCTGCACTGCCTCAGGCACTTCGCTGTCGTAATACGGACGATAATCGTTTAATAATTCGGGAGAAATCATATATTAATTGTTAATTTTTAATTGTAAATTGTAAATTTGAGAACTTTGTGGCTTTCTTTGTGTTGTTATTTTTACCAATAAGAACACAATAAACTGTTATTTGCCAATATTTAATAATCTGGTACAAAAATGAAATAACTTGTCATTCCCGCGCAGGCGGGAATCCCCTTACTCCATTCTATAAATGAGATTCCCGCCTGCGCGGGAATGACACCTGTTTTTTTTATTTTGCTTTTTTATACTCATTATTTAATTAGTAGTAAGACAATAAATTCATTCAATTTCGGAAATTAATTTCTCAATTTCTGCATCAGTTTCTTTGAGTTTTTGCTTTAAAAATGCAATTAACTCGACAGATTCTTTCACTTTTTCCGAAAGTTCGTCAATATTATAGCGATTTGCCTCAATATTTTCTACAATTTTTTCGAGTTTTAATGCTGTATAAGAATATGTTACGTTTTTTTCAGTTTCATTCATATTTTTTTTAAAAAAATTATTTGTAATTAAAAATATTTATCTAACTTTGCGCCTGATTTTTTTATAGGTCATTTCGCCGCAGATTTTCTAAAAAACGGATTTCTTATTTTACTCGAAATGACAATTAAAAATATTTTTGTTTTTTTTAATTATTAACACATTTTGGCACGATTTTTGTTATAATTAACGTTGCAAAATATTTGCAAATTTAAAAGTACAAAATTATAAAAAATTTGCAAACGAAACAATAGAAAAAAATTATTTATTAATTTATAATATCTTTACAAACCAGTATGAAAAAAATCTTTTTATTTATGGCGTCTGCAGCATTATTTGTTGCTTGCGGACAAAAAGGTGGAAACACCGAAGCACAAGATTCAGCACGCATTGCTGACTCAATCGCTGCTGTTGAACTTGCTGCACAGGCACAGGCTGATTCTATCGCTGCTGCTGAACTTGCACAAGCACAGGCTGATTCTATTGCTGCCGCTGAGGAAGCCGCTGGCAAAAAACCTGCTGCAAAAGCAACTACTAAACCTTCTGTAAAAGAAGAAGTTAAAGAAGTTGTTGAAGAAGTAAAAGAGGCTCCGAAAACAATTCAAGAAATGAAATCTGCTGCAAAAGAAGAACAAGCAAAATCAAAATCTTCAAAAGTAGGTATCAAGTAACTTTTTAATTATTAACATTTAAAAAAAATTAAAACAATGAAAAAATTTGTATTTCCATTGGTTGCAGCATTGGTTGCTGCATTCTCATTCACATCTTGCGGCAGTGTAGACCCAGACCCAGATGCAACATTAAAAGCAGACATTGTAAAAATCGGCACTTACACAGGTGTTGATAGCGATGGTGATGCTTGGACTGCAACATTTACAGAAACAACATTCAGTGCTGCTTGCCCAAGTTACAGCATCACATTGATGTCAACTGATTGGAATGTTATTAGCGGCGAATTGGCTATTTATAACGTTGCTTCTGCAAGCCCAGAAGGCACAGGCACTATAGCACTTGTTACAGGTGTTATCGGTAAAGATGGCAAAGAACTTATTCTTACCCTTGACGCAGCAGAAAACTACACTCTTACATTAAAAAAATAATCGTAGTAATTCAAAGAAAACGCCTCAAAAATTTGGGGCGTTTTTTTTGTAAAAAAAAATTTGTAATTTTGCAGAAAAATAAATAATGAAAACAATAAACATAAATATTCCTGAAACGTCAGAACTTGACGCTTTGCAATTATATATGATACTTGCAAGCAGTTTGTACGAACAGGGCAAACTGTCGCTTGGACAGGCTGCAGAAGTTGCCAATCTGTCAAAAAGAACTTTCGCCGAACTTTTGGGCAATTACAACGTGTCATTATTCAATTATCCCGCTATTGATTTAAAAAACGAAACAATTTATCATCAAGCGTTAATAAATGCTAATGAATAATTTTTTGATATTTTCTTTGTTTTACTATTGATTATCAATGTTTAACTACTCGTTTTCTTTACTTTATTCCGTTTCGCTTTTGTGAAACGGAATATTTTTTATACTTTTGCACGTTTTTAAAAAAGTATGTATATTCTGAAATTTTTGACAATCTTGTAAAAATAAAAAATGACGATTAAACCTGATTATATTTTTGAAACTTCGTGGGAAGTATGTAATAAAGTGGGCGGAATTTATACTGTTTTGTCGAGCAAGGCGCAGACGATGAAAAATGCGCTTGGCGACAATTTGTTTTTTATCGGTCCTGATGTTTGGCAAAGTGCTGAGCCTTTGGACTTTACGCCGACAGATGAATTTGCCGAATGGAGAGATTTTTTGAATGCTGAGGGCAAAATTCCTGTGAAAATCGGGCGTTGGAATGTGCCGAGCAAGCCGCTGGCAATTTTGGTTGATTTCAGAGGACTTTTTGAACAGAAAAATGATATTTTTTACGATTTTTGGTTGAAATTTGGTGTAAATTCGCTCAATGCCTACGGCGATTATGACGAGGCTGCAATGTTTGGTTACGCCTCAGGAATGGTTATCGAAAGTTTTTACGACTTTTATCAACTTGAAAATCAGAAAGTTATCGCTCATTTTGAGGAATGGACTACCTCTTTCGGACTTTTTTACGTCAAAGCATTTTTGCCGAAAATTGCTACCGTTTTCACTACACACGCCACTACAATCGGGCGTTCAATCTCAGGAAATCACAAACCTTTGTACGATTATCTGCCGTTCTACAACGGCGACCAAATGGCGCGCGAACTCAATGTTGAGGCGAAACATTCGGCAGAAAAAACGGCGGCGCACCTCTCGGACTGCTTTACCACCGTCAGCGAAATCACCGCCAATGAGTGCGAGGCATTGCTCGAAAAAAAGCCTGTCGTTACGCCAAACGGTTTTGAAGATGATTTTGTGCCGAAAGGGGCAAAATATACGGCAGCAAGGAAAAAAGCGCGGCAAACTTTATTCAACATAGCAAAGGAAGTGCTTGGCTACGAAATTTCAAAAGATGCCGTAATTGTCGGAACATCAGGGCGTTACGAGTTCAAAAACAAGGGAATTGATGTGTTTGTCGATGCGATAAATATTGCCGCAAAGCAAAATGTGAAAAACGAAATTCTGGTGTTTATAATGGTGCCTGCCTGGACAAATCCATATTCGGACAAAGAAACGCGATTTTCCACAACGCCATTAATGGAATCGTATAACGATATGATTATCAACACTTTATATCGACACGGTTTTTCAAATAATCAGCACGAGAACATAAAAATTATTTTTGCCCCGATATACATTAACGAAATTGACGGCGTTTTTAATCTTTCGTATTACAATTTGCTTGTTGGTTTCGATTTGACGGTTTTTCCGTCATATTACGAGCCTTGGGGCTATACGCCGATGGAAAGCGCAGCCTTTGCAGTGCCGACAATCACCACCAATCTTTCGGGTTTCGGGCAGTGGATTTCGCCTGATTATCAGTCGATTGACAGCGGAATTGCCGTAATCAACCGCAACGACCATAATTATATTGGAGTGATACACAAAATTGCCGATGAAATGATAAATTTTTCGCAAAAAAGCGAAGAAGAGCGCAAAAAAATTGCAAAATCAGCGCAAAATTTAGTTAAAAAGGCTAATTGGAAAGAGTTTTTTGAGTATTATTTGGAGGCGTATGAAATTGCATTGGCTTGTCTTGAACCAAGATTTTAATAAGATTAAAAAGATTCTCAAGATTAATATAAAAAAGAGATTGTTAATTTAATATAGTCTTTCTGGATTGCTTCGAATTTTTCGCTACATTTCATTTCGCTTAAAATTCTCGCAATGACGTACTACCATTGATGATACGGCTGCCGTCATTGCGAGGTATTTCCGAAGCAATCCAGAAAAAATAATTATCTATACAAAAATGCAAAAAAATGTCCCTATGGGACAAATAACAAAAGTATTAGTATTAGTTTAAAATATAAAAATCACATTTTAATAAAAAAGATTATGGAAATAAAAGTAAATTATGTAAATGAGCCGTCTTGGGGCGAATTTACAGTAAATACGAAACTACCAAAGAAACTTGAAACATTAACTGTACTCGCGAAAAATCTTTATTGGGTTTGGAATGTTAATGTGAAAAATTTATTTGCAAAAATTGATGCAAAAAAATGGCACGATTGCCGTCATAATCCGCTTGCAATGCTTGATATTGTCAATGCGGAACGCTTTGAACAGTTGGCAGATGACACGCAATTTGTAGCCGAACTTAATAAGGTGTATGCCGATTTTCAGGCATATTTGGCAGAAAAACCGAGCAAAAAATCGCCTTCTGTGGCATATTTCAGTATGGAATATGGCTTGACTGACCACCTGAAAATCTATTCGGGCGGACTTGGCATACTTGCGGGCGACTATCTCAAAGAGGCTTCGGACTCAAATATTGATATGGCGGCGGTTGGTTTTTTGTACCGCTACGGCTATTTCACGCAGACTTTGTCGGTTGAAGGACAGCAAATTGCGAATTACGAGGCGCAAAATTTCAATAAATTGCCTGTAACGCAAGTCAAAGATAAAAATGATAATCCGATTTTGGTGGAAGTTCCCTACCCAAACAGAACGGTTTATGCTGCAATTTGGAAAGTCGCCGTTGGTCGTGTGCCGCTCTATCTGCTTGATACAGACATAGATAGGAATAACGAAGATGACAGAACAATTTCACATTCTCTCTATGGCGGCGACAATGAAAATCGTCTGAAACAGGAGATTATGCTCGGAATTGGCGGAATTTTGGCGTTGCAAAAACTCGGCATCACAAAAGAGGTTTATCACTGCAACGAGGGACACGCCGCTTTGATAAATATTCAGCGTTTGGTTGATAAAATTCAGAACGACAAACTGACAATTTCTGAGGCTTTGGAAGTTGTCCGCGCCTCATCGCTCTACACCGTTCATACGCCCGTGCCTGCTGGACACGACTATTTTGAAGAAAATGTTTTTGGCAGATATATGGGCGATTATGCAGCAAAACTCGGCATTTCTTGGACTGATTTAATTAATCTGGGGCGTGTAGATGCAACAGAAGACTCCAGATTTTGTATGTCGGTTTTCGCGCTGAATACCTGCCAATGCGCAAACGGCGTGAGTTACCTGCACGGCGAGGTTTCAAAAAATATGTTCGCGCCGCTTTGGAAAGGCTATTTCCCTGAGGAACTGCACGTTAGTTATGTTACAAACGGCGTTCATCTGCCGACTTGGGCAACTTCGGAATGGAAAGATTTATACGAAAAAACGTTTGACAAAACATTCTATTCCGACCAGTCAAATCTTGAAATTTGGGATAATATTTATTCTGTGCCTGACACAAAAATTTGGGAAACACGTCAAAATTTGAAATGCAAACTGATAAAATTTCTCAAAGGGCAATTTAAAGATTCTTGGCTGAAAAGTCAGCAAGACCCGTCAAAAATCGTTTCAATTCTTGATAAAATTGATAAAAATGCGTTGTTAATCGGTTTTGGAAGACGTTTTGCGACTTACAAACGCGCACATCTTTTGTTTTCCGACCTTGACAGACTCGCAAAAATCGTCAATAATCCCGATGCTCCCGTGCAGTTCGTTTATACAGGCAAGGCGCACCCAGCCGATGGAGCAGGTCGGGACTTAATACGCAGAATTGTAGAAATTTCGCGTATGCCGCAATTTTTGGGAAAAATTATTTTTCTCGAAAATTACGATATGAGGCTTGCAAAACGACTGATTTCGGGCGTTGATGTTTGGTTAAACACGCCAACGCGACCACTCGAAGCATCAGGAACTTCGGGCGAAAAAGCACAGATGAACGGCGTGTTAAACTTCTCTGTATTAGACGGTTGGTGGTACGAAGGTTACGTTGAAGGCGCAGGTTGGGCTTTGACCGACAAACGCACTTACGAAAATCAAGAATGTCAAGACCAACTTGATGCAGCCACAATTTATTCGATGCTTGAGCAGGAAATTATTCCGCTGTTTTTTAATAGAGATAAAAATAATATTCCGGCAGAATGGGTGCAGTATATCAAAAAATCTATTGCTAAAATAACGCCGAACTACACCACAAAACGAATGATTGACGACTATATTTCGCGTTTTTATTCTGTTTTAGGTAATAGAAGCGGTTTGCTTGCGGCAAATGATTTTGCCAAAGCGCGAGAAATTGCTGCTTGGAAACGCAACATCGTAACGCATTGGGACACAATCGAAGTCAATCAACTTTCGATACAGGCACCGCCAAACCCAACTATTGGCGACTCGTATCAAGCAGAGGCAGTAATCAACGTTAAAGACCTGAACGACAACGGAATAGGACTTGAACTCGTAATCACTTCGCTTGACGACAACGGCAAAATGCACTTTGAGAGAGCAAAAGAATTTGACTTGGTAAAACGCGAAGGTAGCCTGCTCTACTTCGCCCTGAAAACCAAATGGAAACACGGCGGCACATTCAAATACGCCTTCCGTATGTTCCCCAAAAACGCCGACCTGCCGCACAGAATGGACTTTGCGTATGTAAGGTGGTTGCAGGTAACTAACTAAATTAAGAACTAAAAACTAAGAATTAAAAGTTGAAGATTGTCTTTACTTTTAGTTCTTAGTTTTTATCTTTTAGTTCAAATAAAATTATTCCGTCTCTTTAAACCAACTTGCGTAAAATTCGTAGTTGTGAGCGATTTTTTGGTTGATTTCGGAGGCTTGCTCGGGAGCAACTTTTTTGACGAACTTTGCAGGCACTCCCGCCCAAATCGTATT
>JAISKN010000038.1 GCA_031260925.1 Prevotellaceae bacterium
TGCGGATTGTTGTTTTTTGCAACTACGGTCAATTATCTCGACCGTCAGGTGTTGAGCCTGCTGCAACCTACTTTGGCGCAAATATTCGGCTGGACAAACTCAGATTATGCCAATATTACCGCCGTTTTTCAATTTACCTACGGCATTGCGGTAATCTTTGCGGGGCGGCTCATTGACCGCATCGGCACAATGAAAGGTTACGCTATCGCAATAGTTGTGTGGTCGATTGGCGCGGCAATTCACGCTGCGGTTTCGGGCATTGGCGGTGCTGTTGCTCCTGTGCTGGCGGCTTTTGGAGTGGTTTTGCCGATTTCGGTAGTCGGTTTTATGGTCGGGCGGTTTGTGCTGGCGGCAGGCGAGGCGGGCAATTTTCCTGCGGCAATAAAAACTGTCGGCGAGTGGTTTCCGCGCAAGGAACGGTCGCTCGCAACAGGCATTTTTAATTCTGGGGCAAACATCGGGGCTGTGCTTGCGCCGCTGATGGTGCCGTATATTGCTACGCATTGGGGCTGGCAAACTGCCTTTATTATTGTAGGCGGATTGGGATTTTTATGGCTGATTTTCTGGTTTATTTTTTATGATACGCCTGAAAAAATGTTGCAGAAAGGCAAAATTTCTTTAACTGAATATGAGCATATTACCAGCGACAGAGAACAAAAAGAAAACAGTCAAACAGTTGAAAATGAAAAAGTTTCGTGGTTTAAACTGCTGAAATTTCGTCAGACTTGGGCATTTTTCTTTGGAAAATTTTTCACTGACGGCGTTTGGTGGTTTTTCCTTTTCTGGCTGCCGTCATATCTAAAAAATCAGTATGGAGTTGAAGGCACTCAAATTATGCTGCCGCTTGGCGTTTTGTACTCTATGACAATGTTCGGCAGTATTTGCGGAGGCTGGTTTCCTGCGTTTTTCATCAAAAAAGGAATGGAAACATACAGCGCGCGAATGACGGCAATGCTGTTTATCGCGCTTTTTCCGCTTGCTGTATTGCTGGCGCAACCGCTCGGACACTATTCTATGTGGTTTGCCATAATTCTAATCGGCATCGGCTGCTCGGCACATCAGGCGTGGTCGGCAAACATCTATTCTACCGTTTCTGATATGTTTCCAAACAAAGCCGTAGCCTCAATTACAGGCATCGGCACTATGGCAGGCAGTTTGCTCAGTGGCGTGCTGATACAGAAAATTGCGGGCGCGCTTTTCGACCATTATCAAAGCGCGGGCAGCATTAGCACAGGCTACACAATCGTTTTTGCCTATTGCGCCGTTGCGTATCTTATTGCGTGGTGCGTAATGAAACTGCTCGTACCAAAATACAAAGCCGTAGAATTATGATTTTTTTTAAAAAAAATATTAAAAAAAATTTTGTTGTTAAAAATAAATAACGTACCTTTGCAGCAGATTTAAGGATTAATAATTATTGGGAGTTCCGCGCAAATCGGAATTCCTTTTGTTTGCAAAAATTCAGTAATAAGTAAAATTCAGTAATAAGTAATTAGTCGTTAGTAATAACTGATTATTAAAAACTAATTACTAAATACTCGTTACTCATTACTCATTACTAAAAACTTATTACTAATAACTTATTACTAAAAAGATATGGCAGTAATTTATATGACAGAAGACGGCTACAAAAAGTTAGCCGAACAGATTGTACGAATGGAAACAATCGACAGAAAAGCCATTTCGGCACAGATAGCAGAGGCGCGCGACAAAGGCGATTTGTCGGAAAACGCCGAATATGACGCTGCAAAAGACGCTCAGGGAATGCTCGAAATGAAAATTGCCCAAATGAAAGACTCTTTGGCTAACGCCCGCGTGATTGACGAAAGCAAACTTTCGGCGGACACGGTGCAGATTTTGTGCAAAATTGAAGTCAAAAATCAGGCTAACGGACAAATAATGAAATATATGCTCGTGTCGGAAAACGAGGCGAATGTGCGCGAGGGCAAACTCGCCGTTAATACTCCTATCGGCAAAGGGCTGCTCGGCAAAAAAGTGGGCGACATTGTGGAAATTGCCGTGCCGGCAGGTGTCTTAAAACTTGAAATTATCAATATTTCGCTGTGAAGGTAGGAGTTAAGAAGATAAGAAGATAAGAAGTTAAGGAGTTAAGGAGTTAGAAGGTCAGGAATTAGAAAGCAGAAAGTAGAAAATAACGCAGATTTAATAGATAAACGCAGATAATAAAATATTGATTATCTGCGTTTATTTAATTTATTTGCAAAGTTGCGAGTTATGAGCAATAACGTAGGGCAACGCTCAATGAAAAAACAGGTGTCATTCCCGCGCAGGCGGGAATCTCCTTACTTCATTGAACAAATGGGATTCCCGCCGGCGCGGGAATGACACGCGGCAACCATATTTCAAAAGATTTGACGGCTTGATGATAAAACATTTGCAAGCCGTTTTCTGTTTTTGCACCTTGATTTTCACCGCGTTGCAGAAAAAACGTTTTATTCGGTTTGCAAATCAAATCAAATAAAAAATGCTCTTTTGTGAGAAATTGATAGGGAATATTTGGGCAATTTTCTACATTCGGCAACGCGCCAACAGGCGTTGCGTTGATTATAAGTTTGTGATTTTCAATTATTTGCTTATCTAATTGCTCATAACAAAAAACGTTTTCAGATTTTTTGCGCGAAACAAAATTTGCCGAAACGCCAACCTTTTCCAGCGCAAATTTTACCGCTTTTGCCGCTCCGCCTGTGCCGAGAATTAATGCCTGCGTGTTTTCTTCAAGCGGTTGCGGGTTTGCTGGCGCGGACTTGCAGTCCGTGCCGAAAATATGCAAGGCACGGACTGCAATCGCTTTAATTTGCAGGAGATTCCCGCCTTCGCGGGAATGACAGTAAGGGAGAAAGGCTTTTTCAAAGCCGTAAATATCTGTATTATAGCCGATTAACTTCTTGTTTTTGACTAAAATACAATTTACCGCGCCAACATTTTTTGCCGAAATATCCAACTTGTCTAAAAACGGAAGTATTTTTTCCTTATATGGAATGGTTACGTTAAAACCCGAAAATTTATTTTCCGAAATGATTTTTGAGAAATTGCTAATGTCCTCTATTTCAATATTTTGATATTGTGCATCAATATTATTTTTCACGAAAAAATCGTCAAAAAATTCTTTTGACATAGATTGAATTAACGGAAAACCGATAAGAGCAAAATTTTGCATAGTTTAAATTATTTTTCAGCGCAAAAATAATCATTTTTTTGCTAAATAAAAAAGTTTTTATAATTTTGCAACCTAATTTATATCTCAAAAATAATTCGTAACTTTGCATCGCAGTTTTTGTGCAAACGAGAGCAAATGCAAAATTTATTTTGACTTTGCCGAGTGTAGCCAAAAATTACCGAAAGAAATTTTGTAACTTCAAGAAAATGCGTTTATGTTAAACTTTATAGACTTATTCGCAGGTGCAGGTGCTTGTCCGAAGGCTTTATTCGGGCAGGTTATACAATTTTTGCGCATATCAAGTAGAGTTTTTGGAGTGGCACAGATATATGTTTTTTGGAAAATGAGAGAAACACAATATGAAAAATTTAGATAAGATATTACAATCATTAGAATTGAAAAATAAAGACGGTTCCTATAAAGATGGTCTGTATTTTGCTAATGATGTTACGGCATTTCCAAATCGAGTAAAACGAGGTTTAGAACAAATAAATCCCGATGCTCTGTTCTGTTTTGATAATAAACCTTTGATTTTGTTTTTTGAAAACCCGAAGAACAAAAGCGCATTACACAGGAAAGTTTGGAATTTCAATGAAATTCCCGTCGTTATTGTCGTTGAAAATGGCAATGTTGATATTTTCAATGGATTTAACTTGCTGAAAGAAGAAATTTTAAAAAGAATTGGAGGCACTGAAAAATTGACAGATTTTACATATTTTCAGTTAGTTACAGGAAAAACTTGGGAAAATTACGAACAGGAATTAAATTACAAAAATAGAGTTGATTACAAACTTTTATCAAATATCCAAGATGCTCGAACTGCAATTATAGACAAATTCCCTCAAACGAATGATGAAGAAACAAAAAAATTATATGCAAAAATCACAAATGCACTTTTAGGCAAAATTATTTTTGTTCGCTATTTGATAGACAGAAAAGTTGAATTAAACTTTGAAGAAAGGGCAAAAGTATGGACAAATGATGATTTGTGTGAATTATTAAGAAATCCTGACAAAGTAGTAGCGTTTTTTAAATATTTAGCCGATAAAGAAAAAGGCTTTAATGGCGATTTGTTTCCTATTACAGAATACAAAATTATTCCAAATGAAGCATACAATATTCTTGTCCGATTGTTGAAAAGCGAAGAAATCGCCACAGGGCAAAAATCATTGTTTGATTTATATGA
>JAISKN010000164.1 GCA_031260925.1 Prevotellaceae bacterium
ACTGCATTTGCACCGCAATCCGTTAGGATTGCATCGCTCGGTAGAAAAAATATAAATATAAACCTGCATTCCGTAGGAATGCACCCTTAAAAAAACATTTCAACCCCTGATTCGCATAAATAATATAAAAACAATTTATTAATTAACAAAAATATTAAAAACAATGAAAAAGACCTTTCTCTCTTTAATCTTTTGCGCTTTTGCAGTAGCAAGCGCACAGGCGTTCACTGTAACGCTCAAAGTTATTGACCAAACCGCTGGTACAATAACCAACAACGTAAACGACAACAATGAAACCAATATTTATTGTTGGGTTTCAGATGCGTTGAGTACGCAAAATCCGCGCACACCTTCTGATTGGTGGTATCCGATGTATAATGCGGGTGGTGTTTCGCCGACAGGTTTGTTAGTAAAAAACACAACCTCGTGGGAATGGACTATCACTTTGCAGGCAACGGCAGGCTCATACGAATGGTGTCCTGGCGCAAAAACGCTCGGCTGGAATACAATCACGCCTAATATGTACGGATACATAGGCGACAGCGGCAACAACCTGATTTTTACCGTTGCAGCAGACGGCACAGTTACAGGGCATACCGAACTCGTTATTCCTGACCCTTCGGCATCAACAGAAACTTTCCCCGTTACGCTCAAAGTAATTGACTATACGGCAGGCGCACTCACAGACGCGCCAGGAACTTGGGCTTACGATGCCAATATTATTACTTGGGTTACGCCTATTTTGAACGATGGCGGCTATTGGTTTTATGGAATGTTTGACCGCACAGTTAATTGGGACGGAGGCAGCAATCTTGTTACATTTCCGCGCGGCTTGCTTGTAAAAGAGGCTGATAAATGGACTTGGCAAGTTACTTTTGATGCCGCAGCAGGCGTTTATCAATGGAATCCTATGAGTATTTTGCACGGCTACGCCTCTCTCAACGGCTACGGCGGCGCATATTGGGAAGGTACAAATATGCAGTTTTCTGTCGGTGCAGACGGCACTATTAGCGGACAAAATATTATAGAACTCGGCGCACCTGTGGTATTTCCGCAAGACAAAATTCGTGTGGCTGCCATTGGCGACAGTAATACAGCAGGCGCAGGCGCAAGTAATGCGGGACAATACGCTTGGAGTGTGCAACTCGGCAATTTGCTCGGCGATGACTATTTTACATATAATTTCGGCGTGTCGGGCGCAACTCTTATGAACTTCCCAGAGCCTTGGGGCGCGTGGACAAACAACAAAGATAATGCCTACGCAATTTATCAAACTTACGATGCAAATATTATCCTTATCGCTTTGGGTACAAACGACTCAAAAACAGACTATTGGAACAATGGACACGATTTTAAAGCAGAATATGAGGCGTTTATTACAAATGTAAAATCGTTTGCAGCCGAAAATGCAGAGGTCTATATGATTTTGCCAATACACGCAATCAACACTAATTTTGATATTCAGCCCACAAATATTGATAATGGCGTAGTGCCTGCTATTAATCAACTTTCACTCGAAAAAGGAATTAACGTAATCGATTGGCATTCAGCGACTTCCGCTTGGACAACCGCTCAACTCCCTGACGGTATTCACGCCAACGATGCCGCTCTGGCAGTAATGGCGCAAAAAGTCAATGATATTATCACCACTGCCAAACCTGTAATTACCAACATTGACGGTGCTTTGTCTGTTACAGGCACTTACGCAGAAGTTCGCTGGTACAAAGACGGCGTGTTGATAAGCGGAGAGCCGACAGAGGCAGGAACATACAAAGCGGCTGTAAAACTCAATGCCAACACCGATGACATTCTCGTTTCAGAGCCGATTAGCCTCAGCCCAACAGGCATAAAAAATATTGAAAATGAAAATTTTAATGTGTTTCCCACAGTAACGAGCGATTTCATTACGGTTATAAAAAACTCTAATTCCGCAATCAAAATCATTGATATTGCAGGAAAAACAGTGTTGGAAACATCAGAAAACCGTATCAATATCTCAAACCTCAGTAGCGGAATTTATTTCGTGAAATCAGAAAATAATATTGAAAAAATAGTGAAAAAGTAAAGGTAAAGTTGAGTTTTTTCGAGCCTGTCAAGTTGTTGAAATTTGGCAGGTATTTTTTTATAAAAATATTTTTTCTATTTCTAAAAATAATTGTTGCTTAATTTTCTCTAAATCAAGCATTTGCCCTAACTCTTTTTGCATTGAAGTTACGCCTTTGTCAGTAAAGCCGCAGGGATTTATGCGGGAAAAATAATTGAGGTCGGTATTGACGTTGAGCGCGAAGCCGTGCATTGTTACAAAACGGCTGCTGCGCACGCCGATTGCGCATATTTTACGGCAGCGCGCTGGGTTGTCGGTGTCGAGCCAAACGCCCGTTGCGCCGTTGAGTTGCTCGGATTTTATGCCGTAAATGGCTAAAAGATTGATAATTGCCATTTCGATTTTATGAATGTACTCTTTTAGCCCGACATTCAGATTTTCCAAATCGAAAATCGGGTAGCCAACAACCTGCCCGAAACCGTGATATGTGATGTCGCCGCCGCGATTGGTGCGGAAAACAGGCACAGAGCCGTCATCGAGCAGCATATTTTGCTCGTTGCCGCTTTTGCCGATAGTATAAACGTGCGGGTGTTCGCAAAAAATCAGGTAGTTTTCAACAGGCAAACCCTGTTTTTTGAGTTCTATTGTCCTGTTAAAAATTTCCTCCTGCTTTGCCAAAGCCGCCTGATATTCAATTATTTGCCAATCAACCTTTTTCATAGTGTTTAGTTATTAGAGTTTAGAGTTTAGAGTTTAGTTTTTTAGAGTATAATTATTAGAGTTTAGAGTATAGTTTTTATTAGGTTATGCAAAATTTCTAAATGGGACTTCTAAAAATTGACAAAAAACAAAAGATAGGTGTCATTCCCACGCAGGCGGGAATCTCCAAATTACAGTGGAACAAGGGGATTCCCGCCTACGCGGGAATGACAGGTTTTTTCATTTTTATTATGCTTGCCCCAAAATTTCTAAACTCTAAACTCTAATAACTACACTCTAATAGAAATTGCCTGATTTGCCGTTATCGCCGCCATATTATAGATGTCATCGACAGAGCAGCCGCGCGAAAGGTCGTTAATTGGGGCAGCCATTCCTTGCAAAATAGGACCGACAGCCGTTGCACCGCCGAGCCGTTCCACCATTTTGTAGCCGATATTGCCTACTTCGAGCGAAGGAAAAATCAGCACGTTAGCCTCGCCAGCCACTGCGCTCTGCGGTGCTTTGAATTTACCCACAGACGGCACAAGCGCAGCATCGGCTTGCAGTTCGCCGTCAATTTTGAGGTCAGGCGCGAGTTCTTTTGCCAAAGCAGTCGCCTCCACAACTTTATCAACGAGTTCGTTTTTCGCGCTGCCTTTGGTGGAGAAACTCAACATCGCAATCTTCGGCTCAATACCAATCATATTTTTCATTGTATAGCCAGACGAAACGGCAATTTGTGCAAGTTCCGCAGCGGTAGGATTTGGCATAACCGCAACATCGGCAACAAGCATAAAACCATTTTCGCCATACTGTTTTTCTTTGCAAAAAAGCAGCATCGCGCCAGAAATCACATTAATTCCTGCAACGGTTTTTACTATTTGCAGCGCGGGTCGCAGCACATTTCCTGTTGTGTTTTGCGCGCCTGCAAGTTCGCCGTCAGCATCGCCGTTTTTAATCATAAGGCAACCGAAATAGAGCGGGTCTTTCACCAATTTTGCCGCCTCTTCGCGCGTGAGACCTTTATTTTTTCGCAGTTCAAACAGCAAATCGGTGTATTTTGCCGAAAGTTCGCTATTTTCGGGGTCAATAATCTGCGCTTGGGCAAGGTTTTTCAAGCCGTTTTCGGCTGCGGTTTCAAAAATCTTTTTCTCGTCTCCGAGCAAAATAATTTTCGCCACTTTGTCTTCAATAAGTCTGTCTGCTGCTTTCAGTGTCCGAATTTCAGTACCTTCCGGCAACACAATGCGCTGCAAATCTGCCTTTGCACGCTCAATAAATTTTTTTAAGATTTCCATTTTTATTTATTTTTAGATATGAGATTTTTAGATATGAGATGTGAGACACAAGACACAAGACACAAGATATGAGATGTGAGACACAAGATATGAGACACAAGATATGAGATATGAGACACAAGACAATTAAAATTATTAAATAAGCCTAAAAAGTTAGGTGTCATTGCGGTTCTGAATCAAGTTCAGAATGACAACCCGCAATCGATTGAAATATAGCATATTAGAGATTGCGGGTCAAGCCCGCAATGACGTACCCCTTTGCTTAAGCGACTTCCGTCATTGCGAGGTATTCCGAAGCAATCCATAAAAAATTACTTAAATAACGTAATATTTATATTTAGTTACTAATTCCATTTTTAGATATGAGATAATTAAAAATTAATCATTAATCATTAAAAATTAACCATTAACCACTAAATTTTGTTTCCCAGCAAAAATTCCTCTGCTGACATCTGTTTTTTGCCTGCCGTTTGCAGTGTTTTGATATGCAAAAATCCGTCTGCAACGGCGATTTTCAAAGTCTTTTTTCCGTCTGTGATAATTTTTCCATATTCAAAATTATGCTCGGCAATTTCGGGCGCAGTTTGAAAAACCTTTGTCGTTGTCGGCTCGCCGTTTCTCAAAAACTCAAAAAACGCTGCGGGATAAGGACTTAATCCGCGCACGAAATTATGCAAATCAGCCGCATTTTTTGAAAAATCAAGGCGGCAGTCATCTTTAAAAATCTTCGGCGCAGGCTTTTGATTTGCCAAAATCGGCTGCGAAACGGTTTTAACACTACCCTGCTCTACCGCTTTTACCGTTTTCAAAATCAATTCAGAGCCGACATTCATAAGTTTATCGTGCAAAGTTCCTGCGGTGTCATCTTGCTGAATATCAACGCTTTGCTGAAAAATTATGTTGCCTGTATCAATTTCGTGCTGAAGCAAAAACGTTGTAACTCCTGTTTGAGTTTCGCCGTTGATAATCGCCCAATTTATCGGCGCAGCACCGCGATATTGCGGCAAAAGCGATGCGTGCAAATTGATTGTACCCAAAGGCGGCATATTCCACACAACTTCGGGCAACATTCTAAATGCCACAACAATCTGTAAATCAGCATTTAATGCCTTTAATTCGGAAATAAAAGCCTCATCTTTCAGTTTTTCAGGTTGAAAAATTTTCAAGTTCTTTTTTAGAGCAAATTCTTTTACTGGCGAAAATTGAATTTTGTGTCCGCGCCCCGCAGGCTTGTCGGGCATTGTTACCACGCCGACAATTTCGCAGCCGTTATCTATCAGAGTTTCAAGCGGTTGCACTGCAAAATCGGGCGTTCCCATATAAATTATGCGCATAGTTTTAATGATTAATTTTTAATGATTAATGATTAATACCTGATAATATTAAAAAATATCGTATAAAAATGAAGCAATCTGTCATTCCCGCGAAGGCGGGAATCCCCTTACTTCACTTTACAAATGGGATTCCCGCCTTCGCGGGAATGACACCTGTTTTTGTTTTTTTACCCGTTATTTTAATTAATCATTAATCACTAATCATTAATCATTTTTTTAAGGTGCAAAGTTAATAATTTTTTGCGAAACTTTTTCAAAAAAAATATCTTAAAAATAGTTACTCTTTTTCTTTTTTATTAAAATATAAATTAGTAATTTTGCGCGATTTTTTTTATTTTGGCAAAAAATAAAAAAAACGTTAAAAATCAAATCAAATATAAATAAAAATGGGACTTTTAGAAATTAATTGGGGAAACACATTGATTATTGTTGGACTTGGCTTCGGCATTGTATTTGTGATACTCACATTTTTGGTGTTTGTACTGAACATTTGGCAAAAATTGTTTACCAACAACGAGCCAAAGATGCCAAAACCAAAACAGACGCAAAAACCAACTGCCAAAATAAACGACGTGGCAGTTATTGCAGCCATTGCCGCTGCTATGGCGCAAACAGACAACAACGCAGATATGGCAGCCATTGCCGCTGCATTGCATCTCTATTTTGAAGATGAACACGATGTAGAGTCAAATGTTTTGACTATCAAACAGCATCAAACAGAGTGGAATAGAAAATCTTTTTTAATGAAACAAACTTTAATAAAAAAATGAAATCTACAAAAAAAATTATAATTCTCCTGGCTGCGCTGTTTTCTATGGCAGCCGTAAGCGTTTTTGCGCAAACCGATACAGTTCAAAATACAACTACAATAGAGGCAACTCAGTTTGTTGAAACAGAGCAAACACAAGTAACTAATGCTGCTGCCGCACGCGACTATTCGCAGGATATTTCGGTAGGACAAAGTTTGCTTGATTTTTTGGGAACAATGGGGTTTACCAATCTGACTTGGCAGGTTATAGTGATGTTGCTTATTGCCTGCATTTTAATCTATCTGGCTATAGTCAAGGGCTTTGAGCCGTTGCTGCTGTTGCCTATTGCTTTCGGTATGCTGCTTACCAATCTGCCGGGAGCAAATATGTTTCACGCTGAACTTTTTGCTGAAGGACACGTTCATTGGGGCGAATTTACAAGCGGCGCGGGCTTGCTCGACTATCTTTATCTTGGCGTAAAACTTGGCATCTATCCCTGCTTGATTTTTGTCGGCATCGGTGCAATGACCGATTTTGGACCGCTTATTGCCAACCCAAAATCGCTTTTGCTTGGCGCGGCTGCGCAACTTGGTATTTTTATCACTTTCATTGGCGCATCGTTGCTTGGATTTTTGCCCAACGAGGCAGCATCTATCGGTATTATCGGCGGTGCAGATGGTCCAACAGCAATATTTTTAACTTCAAAACTTGCGCCTCACCTTCTTGGACCTATTGCTGTGGCAGCATACTCATATATGGCGTTGGTGCCTGTTATTCAGCCGCCTATAATGAAATTATTGACCACCAACAAGGAACGCTGTATTAAAATGGGGCAGTTGCGCACAGTGTCGAAGAGAGATAAAATTCTTTTCCCAATAGTTATTACCGCCATTGTAGCGTTGATATTGCCCGATGCCACAAGTTTGATTGGTTGCCTTATGTTTGGCAATCTGCTCAAAGAATGTGCAGTAGCCGACCGTTTGAGCAAAACGGCACAAAACGAAATGCTTAATATTGTAACTATATTTTTGGGGGTAACTGTTGGTGCTACCGCTACGGCAGAAACATTTTTGAGTCCGCAGACAATATATATTATTGTATTAGGCGTTATCGCTTTTAGTTTTGGCACAGCAGGCGGTGTGTTGCTTGCAAAGTTTATCAACATTTTTAGCAAAAACAAAATCAATCCGCTGATTGGCTCGGCGGGCGTGAGTGCAGTGCCTATGGCTGCCCGCGTGTCGCAAACCGTGGGGCAGCAGTACGACAAATCGAACTATCTCCTTATGCACGCAATGGGACCAAACGTAGCGGGAGTGATTGGCTCGGCTGTGGCAGCAGGATTGTTGCTCAGTTTCTTGGGATAAAAAAAACAAATACCTTTGCACGATTTTTTTTCTCTGACATTTTTAACTTTAAAAAATAAACTTTTAAAAAAATCACTTTTAATGAATCCTATTACTTATTGGTGGATTGCGTTTATCGTAATCTTCATCGCGGTTTATTTCGTTGATATGTTCGTTACAGGGCATCGCAAAGGCGAAATTACCGTAAAAACCTCGCTCGGCTGGACAGGCGTTTGGATTTCCATCGCACTACTCTTTGGCTTGGCGATTTATTTTTTCTTCCCTCAAAACGCGGACAGCAGCGTAAATACTGCCCACGAAATGGGAATGAAATTTATTGCGGGTTATCTTACCGAATATTCGCTTTCGGTTGATAATCTGTTTGTGTTTATAATGATTTTCTCGATGATGGCAATCGCATCTCACAATCAGCCGAAACTGCTGAAAATGGGTATTTTGATTTCTATCGTGTTGAGAATTTTGTTTATTCTCGCGGGAATGGCACTCGTTCAGCAATTTGAGTGGGTAATTTACATTTTCGGCGCAATTTTGGTTTATACCGCTGTGAAAATGGCTTTTTCGAGCGAAGAAGACCAAGTTGACCCAAAATCGAACATTCTTTACAAAGGCGCGTCAAAAATTTTCCCAATCTATGCAGACGAACATTCGCCTAAATTTTTTGTAAAGGAAAATGGCAAAACCTTTGTTACAATGATTTTCCTTTGCCTGCTGGTAATCGGCTCAACAGACGTGCTTTTTGCCGTTGATTCCATTCCTGCCATTATCGGCGTAATTGCCGAAGGCGAACAGGGCATTCTCTCGCACGGCGAAGAAAACTTTTTGGCTGTTTCGTCAAATGTATTCGCTGTAATGGGCTTGGTGTCGCTGTTTTTTGCACTCAAAGGAATTATGAAAATGTTCCGTTTCCTCAAACACGGCGTTTGTTTCATTCTACTGTTTATCGGCGTAAAAATGCTTTTGGGCTTTTTTGAACCTGTTGCAGAATTTTTCCACGCGCATTCTTGGGTTTCGCTCGCTGTTATCATATTCACGCTTGCATTCTCAATCGTACTTTCGATGTTGATTTCTGACGAGAAAAAAATCGTTGAACTCCGCGAAAAGAACAAAGAGGCGAAAAAAGAAATAGAAGAATTAAAAAAAGAAAAATAATCACTTAATAATAAATTAAAAAATGGAATTAAATTTTTCAGAACTTTTTCCTGCGATTGCAGGATTTATGGGACAGGCAGGCGATGCTTACGGGTGGAAAAATCTTGTTATGATTGCCGTTGGTTTGCTGCTGATTTTTTTAGCAATAAAAAAACAGTATGAGCCGACATTGCTTTTGCCTATCGGTTTTGGGGCGATACTCGTCAATATTCCTTTCACTGCTGCTCTTACGCAAGTACAGGGCGGCGAGGAAATTGTGGGTGCGCTAAATGTGTTTTTCAACGCAGGTATCGCTACGGAGGTGTTTCCTCTGTTGATTTTCGTTGCAATCGGCGCAATGATTGATTTCTCGCCGCTGTTTCAACGCCCAATGCTGCTGATTTTTGGCGCAGCAGCGCAGTTTGGCATTTTTATGACAATGATTTTGGCTACACTTTGCGGTTTTAGCCTCAAAGAAGCGGCGTCAATCGGCATTATCGGCGCGGCAGACGGACCAACTTCAATTATTGTTGCAACGCAATTTGCCAAAAATCTGCTTGGACCAATTTCGGTAGCGGCATATTCATATATGGCTCTTGTGCCTATTATTCAGCCGCCAATTATTCGTATGCTCACATCAAAAAAAGAGCGTTCAATGCGAATGAAATTTGATGCAAACAAAAAAGTTAGCCGCACTACGCTGATTGTTTTTCCGATTGCGGTAACAATTTTGGCAGGAGTAATCGCGCCGTCTTCACTTGCACTGATTGGCTTTTTGATGTTCGGCAACCTGATTCGCGAATGCGGCGTTCTCAACGGACTTTCTAAAACCGCTCAAAATGAATTGGCAAACATCGTTACAATTCTGCTCGGCATTACCATTGCCAGCACAATGACAGGCGCAAACTTTGTAAAGGCAAGCACTTTGCTGATTTTAGGCTTGGGCATTATCGCCTTTGTATTCGACACAGCAGGCGGAGTGCTGATTGCCAAACTGTTGAACAAATTTATGAAAGAGGACAAAAAAATCAATCCAATGATTGGTGCTTGCGGCATTTCGGCGTTCCCAATGTCTGCCCGCGTAATACACGGAATGGGCTTGAAAGAAGACCCGCACAATTATCTGCTTATGCCCGCAATTTCTGCAAACGTTGGCGGACAAATCGGCTCTGTAATTGTCGGCGGCTTGATTTTAATGTTAGTACCGCTGTTTGCTTAAAAAATTATTAATCTTAAAAAAATAAAATTTATGTATAATAAAATCTTAAAAAAAGTTGTAATAATTTTTGCAGCAATAATGATATTTTGCCCGACAATTAAGGCAGACGATGTAACAACGACTGCTGCTCAAATTTTGTCTGATTTGCAAGAGGAATACAAGAACGACTCAAACGTTGTTGTAGGAGACGTAAGCATAAAAGTAACGGCAATCGCCGAGCCTGTAGAAGCCGCAGAGGATTATCAGGTTGATTTGAATTTCAATTTCAGTCAAAACAAAGACACTTTCTACAAAGCCCTCGATATTCTCGGCATCGGCTTTGCAACGGTTTTTGTGGTAATGATAATTTTCATTTTTGTCAGCACCGGCATCGACAAAGCGTTTCCTTACAAAGAGGAAAAGTAACGTATTTTTATAAAAAAGGCTGCAAAATCAAAAATTTGCAGCCTTTTTTTGTAATTTTGAACTTTGGTAAAGTTAAAGTATTTTGATTTTTAAAGTCGCAAAAGTAAAGATAAATTTTAAATTGTGCAATAGATTTTTTGTATTAACTTTTTTATTTTTCAAACAAATCGTTCATTACAACTTCCGCCTGTACGCTGTTCCAATAGGCATTCTGCTGTACGCCGTAGGTGGTAAGCATTGTAAGATGTACCGCATCGTGCAGTTTGGTTTCTTCTATAAAAGTGTATTTTTTGTTGCGTAAAATTTCGTCATATTTTTTATCAATCACAAATTCTTTATTTGCAAATTTTATTTCGCAAACATTTGTAACTCTGTCGTTTCGGCGAATAATCAAATCAATTTGTGCGCCGTTATCTTTGTTTCTACTGCGCCACGAAAATACTTGCGTAGAAACTCCCGAAATCCCTAACTTCTTCTTTATCTGCACAATATGCCACAAACAAACTTGCTCATAAGCATAGCCGCTCCAAGCGCGATGTCGGGCGGTGTCTATTTGCGATGCCCAAAAATTATCGCCTGTCTGTTTGGCATTTTTAACAAAAGAGAGGTAAAACAGTGAGTAGAAATCAATGAGTTGGAATAGCCGTTCCTTAGTTTTTTTACCGAATGCGTTGTATGAGCGAATAAAACTGCACTGTTCGAGTTCTTCGAGCATTTTTGAGAGCGTTCCGCCGTCTGATAGTCCGCTTTCGGCAACAATTTCATCGCGCGTCAAGCCCATCTTTTTTTTCGCCAGCGCACAGATAAGCGCAACATAATTTTCAGAATTTTTAAAAAGGGAAGAGTAAAGCAACAAAAACTCGTCTTTGAGTTCCGATTTTTTTGTAAAACACAATTTATCAACATTTTGTGCTACACTCAAACCTTTTTCAAAAAGATTTAGATAAAATGGAATTCCTCCAAAAACCATATAACTTTCGACAATGCTTTTGCGGTCGAAATCAATTTTTTTGTGCTTAAAAAACTGTTCGCACTCTGCCAGCGTAAAAGGCTCAAGCCACAATCGATGCGTAACACGATTGTGCAGCCCGCCGCGATTATTGAGCAGTTTGTTAATCATCCACGAAGTCGCCGAGCCGCAAACAATAAGCAAAATTTCAGGGCGAGCCGATGCCCACGAGTTCCAAAACCACTCCAAGCCTGTTATAAAGCCGGAACGCGGCGCGTCAAACCAAGGCAGTTCGTCAATAAAAATCACTTTTTTTCTGCGCTTTTTGTCGTTTTCAAGCAAATGCACAAGTTGTCGAAAAGCCTCCAACCAACTTTTTGCACGAGAATATGGCGTTTGTCCGTAAAATGACAGTGCAGATGCAAAATTTTCGAGTTGCTCCTCTTGGGTTGCATTTGCTAAACCAGAAATATAAAACGAAAACCTGTTTTTGAAAAATTCTTTTACAAGAAATGTTTTGCCTGTTCTGCGCCTGCCATACACGGCAACAAATTCGGGGCTTTCGCTCTCAAAATATTGTTGCAGAGCGCGCCTGACTTCGTCAATGCGACACTTTTAAGAAAAGTTGTTCCAAAAGTCAGTTTCAAAAAGTTTAGCGATAGAGTTGTGTTTGTCTGTTATCAGCATTGTTTTTGTTACGGTTTCTTTGG
>JAISKN010000292.1 GCA_031260925.1 Prevotellaceae bacterium
GGATATGTGTTTTATATTGGAAAAAGAATATAGAAAAAAATAATGGTGTACGCCGCCACTGCATATAACATACAGTTTACGCTGCGCCGCAGTAGCGGCTTGGCTTCCACCTTTCACGTAAAGTATTATTTTTGCAATTTTTTCTCCTTGAATATCAGCAACTTACAAAATATTTACTCAAATTATTAAATATTTTGATTAAAAAATTTGTTTTATTCAAAAATTAGTTGTACCTTTGCAGCCGAAAATCATTCATAAAAAAAAACGGAAATGAAAAAGATGGGAAAAACGGAGGCTGTTGATGTCTCCACAGAGGATAAAATAAAGAATGCAGCTCGCATCGTCTTCCATAAAAAGGGCTATGCCGCTACACGCACGCGCGATATTGCCGAAGAAGCCGGTATCAATCTTGCTTTGCTCAACTATTATTTTCGCAGCAAAGAAAAATTATTTAAAGTTATTGTGCTTGAAACGACATCTGATTTTTTTGGATGTGTGATAGGTGCTTTTAAAGATGAAAATACAACTTTTGAAAAGAAAATAGAGGTTTTGGTGGAAAATTATATCACTATGTTTACCAAAAAGCCGGATATTCTTTTCTTTATTTTGAGCGAAATTCGCAATCGTCCCGAAGATTGGTTATCTATAATTCCTGCGAGGCAAATGCTTACGAGTTCTGCCTTTATTCGACAATTTCAGGAAAAGGTGGCGGCAGGTGAAATTAAAGAACCTAATCCATTGCATTTTGTGATGAATTTATTGGGACTTACGGCGTTTCCCATTCTTGCAAAACCTTTTCTTTCCGCTGTCGCCGATTTGTCGGACAAGCAATTTAATCGGCTGATGCAGGAGCGCAAAAAAATGATTCCTGTTTGGATGGAAAAAATGATGAAAATGTCGTAATTTTTTTGTGATAAAACTAATCAAATGACTAAATCAATAAAATAAATAATATGATTAAATTTAGAAACGCGGTAGTTTGGGGATGGCTCTTTGCCACCGTTGGTCTGAACGCGCAGACCTTGAAAATAGCGGATTGCTACACATTGGCAAAAACAAATTATCCACTTGTGAAGCAATATGCGCTGATAGAAAAAACAAAAGAATTTTCTATCGAAAACGCACAAAAGGCATATTTGCCGCAGTTTGGCATTTACGGTCAGGCGACCTATCAGTCGGAAGTGACGAAGATTCCGATTGACTTGTCTGCCCTGCAACCCATTTTGGGCGAAAATGCGCCGAATATTCCCGAATTGAGCAAGGAGCAGTACAAACTCTACGGCGAGGTGGCGTATTCGCTTACCGGTTTGGTTACGAACAAAAATCAAACGGATTTGGTGCGGGCAAATGCCGAAGTCGAAACGCAAAAAGTGGAAGTTGAGTTGTACAAACTTCACGAGCGGATAAATTCGCTGTTCTTTGGCATTCTTTTGCTTGATGCGCAAATTGCTCAAACCGAACTTGTTAAAAAGGACATTAGGAACGGCATTGAGCGTACCGAAACGGCTATTACAAACGGAGTGGCGTTGAAAAGTGCTGCCGACAACTTAAAAGCGGAATTGCTGAAAATGAAACAGCGCACCACCGAACTGCAAGCCGCACGAAAGGGTTACGCCGATATGCTCGCTCTTTTTATCGGACAAAAAATTGATGAAACCACTGTTTTTGAAAAGCCTTTGTCGCAAGTCGTTTCCAACACAATCAATCGCCCCGAAATGCGGCTTTTTGACTTGCAAAACAAAGCATTCGACCTGCAAAACCGTCTGATTACTAACAAAAATTTGCCGCATTTAAGTCTGTTTTTGCAGGGCGGTTTCGGCAAACCCGCACTGAATATGTTCAGCGACAATCTTGACCCGTTTTATATCGCAGGACTTCGTGTGAATTGGAATCTGTCGGGTTTTTGGACTTTCAAAAACGAGCGGAAACAGGTAGCCAACAATCAAATCGGTACGCAAATTCAGCAGGAACTGTTTTTGTTCAATACCAATGTCGCATTAAGTCAGCAAACTACGGAAATCATCAAAATGCAGCAATTGATAGTTGATGATGGCGAGATTATTCTTTTGCGCGAAAGCGTGAAAAACACCGCGCAAACGCAGTTAGAAAACGGAACGGCTACCACCAATGATTATCTGATTGCCGTAAATGCAGAAGACCAGGCGCAACAAAACCGTATTCTGCACGAAATGCAACTGCTTATGGCTCAATATAATAAGAAAATAACTTTGGGTAATTAAAATTTAAAAATTAAGAATAATATGATAAAGGAAGATATTGGCATAAATGCCGGAATAATTTGGCAACTTCTAAACGAAAAAGGAGCATTGCCCATAAGCGAAATAGAGACAGAAACAAAATTCAGCAGAGAATATCTGTCTTATGCTCTCGGTTGGCTTGCGCGTGAAAACAACATTGTTTTCTTTGAAAAAGACGATGTTATGAAAGTGAATCTGATAAACAATTTTTCAGAAATGTATTTTTAAAATTTAAAAAATAAAATAATATGAAATCATTAGTAAAAACAGCAAAATGGACATTGTTAATTGTAAATTGTTCATTTTTAATTAGTTGCGGTAACAACAAAACCGCTTACGATGCTTCGGGCAGTTTTGAAGCCGAAGAAACAGTTATTTCTGCCGAAGCCACTGGCGTAATTCGGCAGTTTGACATTGCGGAGGGGCAAGTCCTCGCCTCCGGGCAGCTAATCGGCTACATTGACAGCACGCAGTTGTTTTTGAGAAAGAAGCAGTTGCAAAGTCAAATCCGCGCCTTGTTGGGTAAAAAGCCGAACATTGCCGTACAACTTTCGGCTTTGCAGTCGC
>JAISKN010000255.1 GCA_031260925.1 Prevotellaceae bacterium
AGATAAGTCGTTGTCTTTCAAGCGAATACTGTCAATAATTCCGCCGATTTTTATTTGCACCTGTTTTTCATAAGATTGCGGCTCAAGCCCGCAATGACAAGACGCATCGTTTAAATCAAGGGAAATATCCGCCCATTTTTCCATTCCGAGAATGTTGAACGGCGCATTTTTTTTGTCAAATCTTAGCAGATTGATAACAAATTTTTTTGCCACGTCAAAATAAATTTTCTGCTCTCCTGTGTAATTTTCACGGCTCGTTTTGCGGTTAAAAAACTCTTTTTCAAAGGCAATTTCCAAGCAATTTTCAATTTTTTTGACATTTTTAAGAAATTCGTCAATCTGTTCAGAATGGACAGCAAAAGGCTGAAAATTCTTGTCATCTTCCTGTAAATCAGCAATTTGCCGATAAATTAATTCAATGGTTTTATGTGCCACGCTGCCCAGAATACTATTGTCGAGTTCGTCAGAAATTTCCTCTTTTTCCCTGAAATTTGCGATGTAGCGCAGATAAAATTGCAGCGAACAGTCTATAAATGAGTTGATTGCAGACGGCGACAGAGTTTTGCTGTCAGCGTTTTTCGCATCAAAAATTGGGTGAATTTTGGCGAGCAGTTCAGGTGTTTTTTCTATTGTAATCAACTGATTTTCTGTTGGTTGCGAATTATTTTGCAGCGATATTTTCTCTATTTCAGAATATTTGTATTCTGTTAGCAGTTGCAGCAAAAAACGGCTCATTTCCGACTTTGAGGTTGCGTTTTGGGCGGTGTTATAAACGAGTGAAATATTTTCGGCACGCTGCAAAAGTCGATAAAAACAGTGCGCAAAAACCGCGTCTTGTTCTTCTATCTCGCTCATTTTGAAGTGTTTGCGAATGAAAAGCGGAATAAACGAGGCGGTCGGCTCAGATTTTGGCATTACGCCGTCATTGAGCGAAAAAATCAGCAGATTTTTGAAGTCCATATTGCGCGTTTCGAGCATTCCCATTAGTTGCAGCCCTTGCGCAGGCTCGCCGTGAAACGGCACAGTTTCCTCTGCTAAAAGCCTTTTAATCAGCGAGATAAATGTGTTTTGATTTAAGTTTAAAAAACCATTTTCGGTTAAATCTTTCAACTTGTTTATGATTTGGTAAAGCCGAAAAATCGCCTCGTTAGACAGATTTTCAGATGCAAAATTATTTGAAATTTCTTTTGATTTTACCCCAATTTCTTTTATTATATTCAACAGATAATCAGCCATTTGCGCCGAATTTTCAATCTTTTTAAAAAGAATTTCGCAGGATAAATTTTTTTGAGTTGAATAAAATATTTTTTCATTTTCAATTTTTTTATCAATTTCTGCAAAGTTGCTGAAAATCAGTGAAGTATAAAAATGTCGCAAAACGGAAAGCACATAAACGTAATAAAATTTTCCGCCCTTAATTCCGTGCTGTTGAAGGTCTAAAACCCTGATAATAAAGTCGTAAATCGGAGTTTGCGACAATGGAAAACCCATTGTAACATTGAGTTTCGCAACATTTTCGGGAATAAATGAAAGCGCGGGCAAAAGCAGATTTTCGTTGCAAAAAACGATTGCGGTATCGGGCTTGTCAAAATTCTCTTTCGCTAACTCATTGACCCACTGCGGAATATAACCAACCTGTGCAGTTTCTGACGTAGCAGAAATTAATTTTATTGACTTTGGTTTTTGAAAATTATTAGTGTCAAATTCCATTGCATTCGGGAATTTTTCTATATTTTTACGCAAAAATTTTCCTGCCTCAAAGTTCTGATTATTAAAGTAATAACTGTCAAAATCCCAATAAAAAAGCGATTTATTTTTTATATTTTTTAAAAGTTTTTCCTCGCATTTAGTAAGCACATTAAAACCAACAAAAACGTAACAATCTTGTTGACAGGCAGTTAAGTCATTATTCATCTCTTCCAAAGCATCACGCTGCAACATTCCCTGATATGCTAAACCATTGATTTTCAACTCATTTCTAAAATCAAAATAGACATCTGCCAAAATATTCCAAATTTCAAAAAATTTATCTTTCAGTTTGGTTTTATTAATTTTTATGTCAGTAAAAAATCGTTCCAAAATATTTTTTTGTTCGTGCGTAAGATGCTCAAAATCATCGCTTAACGTTTCCCAATCGGCAATATTTGAGTAGAGCAACTTGGCATCAACAAGATATTTGTCGATGTCGTTGAAATCGGAGAGAATTATCTCGCCAAAATGAAAAAACTCGTCAAAAGTTTCTACTTCGGCATTCTCATTTTTGCGCGTAAAGTGCTTTGTATAAACGTTATACAGAATTGAAACGAGCAGCAAATCGTCAGCAATTTTGAGTTTTGACGACAACGAAAAAAGCGTGTCCAAGTCGGCATATTGCGGCGACCAAAGCGTTTTTTCGGAATTTTCTACCAGATATTGATTGAAAAAAAGCCTTGCCCTGCGGCTTGGAAAAACCACAGTAATTTTCGACAAATCGCTGCCAAATTTATTTATAACATCTTTTGAAACAAGTTTTAAAAATTCTTCCATTTGATTTTTTTGTATTTAAAGAGGCTGTCTAAAAAAAATTTTAGCACGCAGATAACGCTGATTTAATAGATAAACGCAGACAGTTAAAGTATTGATTATCTGCACTTTATCTAATTTTATTATTAGTTAAAATCTGCGTAAATCCGTCTAATCTGCGTCATCTGCGTGCTTTTTGGACAACTTCTTTGAAAATTTTGCGCAAAATTACTATTATTTTCCGAGATTTTAATACTACAAATGTTCGCTATTTGCTGTTATTGAATATTTTTTATCGATTTTCACAAAAATAATCATTACTTTTGCCGAAAATTAAATCTTAAATTATTTAAGTAATGAAAAACATTTTAACTTTATCTATCGTTCTGATTTTTAGCATTTTATCAATCAATGCTCAAACTTCTGCAAAACTCAACGGAACTCTTATCGGCACACCTCAGGGCTACAATTATTCCACAGCAGACGACCCGCAAGCAGCCAATGGCAATGTTTCCGCAAATGCTTTTGACGGCAATTTTAACACATTTTTTGCCTACGCGCAGGAAAAAGGCGGTTGGGTTGGGCTTGATTTAGGCTCGGCACACGTTATCACAAGCGTAAAATATTGTCCGCGCCAAAAAACTCCAGACCGCGTGGAATGTGCCGTTATTGAGGGCGCAAACAGTCCCGATTTTATGGACGCAGTGGCGATTGGCATTATTTCCTCTCCAGCACCAACAAATCAATGGTCGGTTTTGAATATCAATTCCTCGCGCGGTTTCCGTTATGTGCGCTACTACGGCTCGGAACAATACCGCTGCTGTATTGCAGAACTCGAATTTTGGGGTTACGCTGGTGCAGGCAACAATTCACATATCGGGCAACTCACAAATTTGCCTACTGTCAATATTCATACTCTTAATAATGCGGTAATTGATTCAAAAACAGTTTACAGAACAGGTTATATCACGGTAGTAAATGAAGATACTGTTAAAGAAGACGGCTTGAGTATTCGCGGTCGCGGCAATGCAAGTTGGGGTTTTGATAAAAAGCCGTACAGAATAAAATTTGATAATTCTACCTATTTGCTCGGAAATCCTGCGAAGGCAAAAAATTGGACTTTAATTTCAAATGAGGGAGATAAAACACTGATACGCAATCTTTTAGCATTTGATTTAAGCAAACGGCTCGAAATGCCATACACGCCTGCGGGACGGCTTGTTGATGTTGTAATAAATGGCGATTACAAAGGCTGTTATCAACTTTGCGACCATATTGACGTGCGCGCGGGTCGTGTAAATGTGCCTGAAATGACGGCAGCCGACAATTCAGGCATTGCGCTCACAGGCGGTTATCTGATTGAGATTGACGCATATTTTGAGGGCGGAAACACAGGTTTTACATCGGGCAGAGGCGTGCCTGTTACGGTTAAATCGCCTGACGATGACATCAGAACGACCGAGCAAACTAATTATATCAAGGGGCAGTTCAACGCTTGGGAACAGGCGATTATGAACAACGGCGATTTTCGTCAATATATGGACATTGAAAGTTTTGTGCGCCATTTTATTGTAGGCGAATTTGCAGGAAATACTGATACATATTGGAGTGTTTATATGTTCAAAAAGCGTAATGACGACAAATTTTATTTCAGTCCAATTTGGGATTATGACCTTGCTTATGAAAACGACCAGCGCACCGAGCCAATTATGAATAGAACATCTCAAAACAACAATAAATGGCTGTATCAATGGGGTGGAAATGATGCGCCTAACGTTGACCCGCTAATAGATAAATTGCTCACTGACAATGATTTATATCAGCGAATGCGGGAAGTTTGGGCGCAATACCGCAATTCTGGTGCGATTTCAGAAGCCGCTCTTGTGCAGGTAATTGATAACTATGTGACGGAAATTAACACTTCGCAAGACTTGAATTTCAAGCGTTGGGATTATCTTTTCCAGTGGCGGCATATGATGTGGGGACGCGGCGATTATACAAATAATATTAATATTGTGAAGGAGTATATTCGTGCGCGTTTGGCTTGGTTTGACACCAAATTAAATTATGTTCCGAGTGCTATTAACGAAACAGAATTAAACAGCATTAATATTTTCTCTAATAATAACGAGTTGATTATCAGTAATTTGTTAGAACAAACAAATATTATTTGTTTTGATATTACAGGCAGAAAAATATTTGAGGCAAATGCCGAAACCAGTTTTTCAAAACAACTTCCGCAAGGAGTTTATATTGTTCAACTTTTTGCCAAAAACAATTTTGTAAGAACTGAAAAAATTGTGATAAAATAAGAAGTTAAGAACTAAAAACTAAAAGTTAAAAAAAGGTGTCATTCCCGCGCAGGCGGGAATCTCCTTA